>CATEYX010000093.1 GCA_949511925.1 Cryomorphaceae bacterium
CAGATTTTAAGCTTCTAAATTAAAAAATTAATCAGGATTCAATTCTGAAAGACGATAAATTCTTAATATTATTAGACCAAATAGAACCCCTATTATTAATAGTATTATACTTGGGAGACCGCTTACGCTAAATGATAATCTCAATAAAATAGTTGAAATAATAAAACCAGTATTTCGTATTATTTGATGATATCTATCAGTGTACTGAAAAGAAAGAAGGAGAATAAATACATCCACTAAAATCAAAATAGTAAAGAAATCAATAAAGAAAACTGCATTAATATTTTTTACAATTTCATGATTTATAAAAACCGAATAAGTCCAATCAAATAGATTTGAAAGGCATAAGAAAAGAAGGATAGGCACCAAAATAATACTAAGAATTTTTTTATAAGAAATAAAACGAACTAAATTTTTATTAGCCTCTCTTTTAGGGATACTTGAAATAGTTTTTCTAAATAAAAATATTAAATAGAATATTATAATGATTGCAATCAAATCATATAGCAACAATAAACTTTGTTGATTATAGATACCTGAAGAAATATCTAGTTGGGGAATATCCTCAAAAATTTTCCTAATTAAAACAAGTGAAATAATTTCATACTCTTTTGCTATAGATGTTGTAAAGGATCTTGGAAAATAATAAATAAGTAAAAAAGCTTCATAAACTAAAATGAATGAGAATGGAGTATAAAGTGCTGAGATAGGGTTGGACAATAAACTATCAAGTCCTACAAAATAATTCACATCATACTTTAAGTTTAGTAAAACTAATAATAAATGAATTAAAAATCCAGCAATAGCAAAATAAAGAATAAGCTTTTCAAAACTTTTAATATTTTTTTCTGAAAAAACTTTTTTATGTAAAGAATCAACACGTTTAAGCATTTTTATTTTTCTTCAAAATTATTAATTGAAATTGACAAAGCCTCATTTTTAAGAGAAAATAAAAATTTAAAACCGTAGTGAAGTTGAAATTAGATTCACATCAAACAAAATCCCATAACCTCATCATAAAAGCGCTCAGGTTTCTCTGCATGCAACCAATGGCCTGCACCATCAATCGTACAAATACTCAAGTCATTAAAATGCTTTTTAATTAAAAGTTCATCCGCACTGTTAATGTAGTCTGAATTACCGCCTCTTATAAAATGAGTAGGTATATTTAATTTACCTGACACAAAACTTGCATCTTGTATATTCTGTACTTTTTCCAACAATACATCAATATTAAAACGCCAAGCAAATTCTTTTTTTTCGTTTCTATATAAATTTTTTAAAAGGAAAAGGCGCATGCCTTTATCCTCAAAAGTATCCGAAAGCAACTTATCAATATCCTCTCTCTTATCAAAATCCTCTAAAGGCAGTTTATATAAAGTCGCCAAAAGATTTTTATAAAAATCACTATTATATTCCCTAGGAGCAATATCTGCAACAATTAATTTATCTATTTTCTCAGGATATGTAAAAGCAAATTTCATAGCTACTTTACCCCCTAAAGAGTGACCTAAAATAATAGGACTAACAATAGCATTATCCTTCATGTATTCCAAAACATCATCACACATTACATCATAATTAAAATCAGTTGAGTGTGGCGATCTTCCATGATTTCTCAAGTCAATTAAATATACTTTGCAATATTTTGAGAATTTCTTCCCCAAAGTATTCCAATTATCACTCATGCCAAAAAGACCATGAATAACAATTAAATCCTGCCCTTTATCTCCATATATTTTTGAATGCAATTTCATTTATAGTAAGCGTTTGTACATTTGTATAGTGTTTTCTAATCCTAAATAAATTGCATCACTAATAAGCGCATGCCCAATAGAAACTTCATCCAAATTTAGAATATGCTTTGCGAAATATTCCAAATTCTCTAAGCTCAAATCATGCCCAGCATTAATTCCTAATCCTAACTCATTTGCTTTGTTTGCACACAATATATATGGTGCAATTGCTTTTTCTTTATTACTAATATATTGTGATGCGTATTCTTCTGTATATAATTCAATTCTATCAGTTCCGCACAACTTTGCCCCTTCAATCATTTCTAATTTAGGATCGACAAAAATGGAAGTTCTAATTCCGTACTCCTTAAACTCTGAAATTATTTCTTTCAAATAATCCTGAAATTTTATAGTATCCCAACCTGCACATGAAGTTATAACATCAGGTCCGTCAGGAACTAAAGTGACCTGTTCGGGCTTTACAGCAATCACCATTTTAATGAAATCAACTGATGGATAACCCTCGATATTATACTCAGTAGAAATTATTGGTTTTATAGCATAAACATCATTATTAGTAATATGCCTTTCGTCTGGCCTAGGATGAATAGTAATTCCATCAGCACCAAATTTTTGGCAATTTATTGCCGCCTCTAACACTGAAGGAGATACTCCTCCTCTAGCATTTCGAATAGTAGCTATCTTATTTATATTTACACTTAGCTTTGTCATAGGCCACAAAAGTAAAAAATAGTATGTTTGCCCCATGCAAGCAAGCGAATTAATTTCATCCTCCTTAACAACTCTAAATCCTGATGATGATGGAGATAGAGCTTTATCACTTATGAATGAGCTTAGGATAAATCATTTGGCAGTTGTAAGAAACTCTTTTTATTTAGGAATTTTATCTGAAAAAGAAATATTAAGTTGGAATAAAACAGATGAATTTATTGATGAACATCTTGCTGAACTAACCGCACCATCAGTAATTGGTTCACAACACTTATACGATATTCTACAAACTGTAGAGCTTAATAATCTTAGTATAATTCCTGTTTTAGATGAAAGAAAACATTACTTAGGAGCCATTACAAATCGTAAATTATTGTACACTATTGCAAAAAGTACTAGCGTACAAAGTATTGGAGGAATGATTGTTTTGCAAATGAAAGACAATGATTACAGCATGAGTGAAATTGCTAGCATCATTGAATCAAATAATACGAAAATACTAAGCTCTTATATTACTTCAATTCCTAATGCGCAAATGATGGAGCTTACTCTAAAGTTAAACAAAGTAGATATCACTGCAATTGTAAAGGATTTTGAACGATATGAATATAAGGTAACTGCATCATATAAAGAGGAAGAGGCTGATAGTGATTTTTCAGAAAGATACGAATCATTAATGCGATTTCTAAATCCATAAAATGAAAAAACTAATTTTCTTTTTTCTATTTTTAACTCAATTAGCACAAGCACAAATTACAGTTAGCAAGATTGTTTTAAGCGGAAATACTAAAACACAAAACGATATAGTAATACGAGAGCTTTCTTTTGAAAAAAACGGGAATTATACTATTGTTGATTTGGATAAAAGAATTGAGGAAAGTAAAAAAAACCTAATTAATCTCAATCTCTTTAATTTTGTAACCATTAATAAAACTGAAAATAAGGATTCAACTGAAATAACAATTGAAGTTATTGAGAAATGGTACATATGGCCTTACCCAGTATTTGAAATTTCTGAACGCAATTTTAACACTTGGTGGGAGGAATTTTCAGCCAATAATTATTCGGATTTTTCTCGCTTAAATTATGGGGTGTTTTTCAATTGGGAAAACTTCAGGGGGAGAAACGAACTCTTGAAACTCAAAATAAGAAAAGGGTTTAAAGAACATTATTTATTGGCTTATGAGGTTCCTTATTTCAACAAAAACAAAACTATAGGAATCAATACAAATCTGCAATTATTTAGAAGAAAGAAAACACATTTTTCAACTGAAGAAAATAAATTAAATTATCTTGAAAGTGACACTTTTAACAGTATAGATTACGATTTAAATACTGAGATAACATATAGAAAGAACCTTCAGCAAACACATAAGTTAAAATTCACATACTTACATACAACCATTAACGATTCCATTGCAAAACTTAATCCTAATTATTTAAGCAATAACCTATCTAAGACTAGTATTTATACTTTAGGGTATATATTTGAATATGAAAATCGAGATTACATCAATTATCCTTTACATGGTTTTTCTCTTAATTTTGCAGCGAAAAAATACCTTTCAGCAGCAACTAATGTCAAACACTTTGAGTTTGCAACTAAAGTAGAAAAATATATTGAGCCATTTAAGCGTTTCTATATTGGTTCTAGCTTTAAAGCGAAATACAGTACTGAAGGTAATCAACCTTATTTTATTCAAAAAGCTTTTGGATATGATGACTATGTAAGAGGATATGAATACTATGTGGTAGATGGGCAGAGTTATTGGCTCTCCAAAACAGCTTTTAAATATGCGCTTATTGAAAAAACAACTTTTGATATTCCTTATGTAAAAATGAAGCAATTCAACAAATCACATTATTCGATTTATTTGGGAATATTTTCTGATCTAGGCTATGTTATAAATAATCAGAAACAAAATTCCATCAATAATTCATTGCTATGGGGGAAAGGAATTGCGCTTGACTATGTAACCTATTATGATAAATTATTAAGAATTGAGTATTCATTAAACGCTTTAGGAGAAAAAGGAGTATTTTTACACTTTTCAAGTCCATTCTGATAAAACACTAAATTATGACAATTGCAATTTTTGGAAGTCCTTATCCCGAGCATTTTAGCAAGTATATTCAGCACTTAATTAAAAAATTAGAGACTGAACACATCAACCTTATCATTGAGGAAGAATTTAGTATTTTTCTACATAATAATATCCGTTTTAACAAAAGCATTAGTACTTTTAATAGTTACGAAACACTTAAAAATAAAGCTGATTTCTTGCTAAGTATTGGTGGAGATGGCACCTTGCTAAAGGCAGTAACTTATGTACGTGAATCAGAGATTCCAATTATGGGAATAAATACTGGAAGGCTAGGCTTTATCTCTAGCATATCAGCTGACCAAATTGATGATGCAATTACTGATATTCTAAAAGGAAATTATAAAATAAATGAACGTACCTTACTAGAGTTAAGCTCAGACAAAAAATTATTTAAGGAAAAGAATTTTGCTCTTAATGAGGTAGCTGTTTCTAAGAAAGACACTTCATCTATGATTCGTATTGATGCTTTTGTTGATGATGAGTTTTTAAACACATATTGGGCTGATGGATTAGTTGTTTCCACTCCAACTGGTTCAACAGGATATTCCTTAAGCTGTGGAGGACCAATCATTATGCCAGGAACAAATAATATTATTATCACTCCTAATGCTCCACATAATTTAAATGTACGACCTATTGTAATTGATGATAATAGTGTGGTAAAATTAAAAATTGAGGATAGAGATCAATTAGCTTTAGTCTCTCTTGATTCAAGATCAAGAGCTTTTGACTCAGAAACAGAGTTAATTATTAAAAAGGCTGATTTTAAAGTACGACTAGTACAACCTCAAAACAACTCATTAATCAAAACTATAAGACATAAGCTTATGTGGGGTCTAGATAAAAGAAGTTAAGAATCCTACCTCAAACCCACAGAATAAGTATATTTGCAAATTATTGACAAATCATGATTATGAGAAATTTTATTTTACCTTTTAAACAGATTAAAAATCTTCTTATCCTAATTACTTTTATAGCACTAGGATTTACTGCAAATGCTCAATATAAAGAGAATACTGAAGTTGGATTTATATTAGGGGCTTCTTATTATTTAGGAGATTTAAATACTACTCATCTTAATAATTCTTTACCTTTTGGTGGAATAGTCATTAGAAAAAATATAGATAGAAGATTTTCTTACAAAGCTGAATTACTATACCTAAATATATCAGGTGATGATAGGGGTGACGCTACTGACACTATAGCAATTGATAGAGGCTTACATTTTAGAAGTTCTATTTTTGAACTTTCAGGTCAGATTGAGTTTAATTTCTTGCCTTTTGAATCAGGGAATGCACTTTACACATGGACACCTTTCGTTTATACTGGCTTATCATTCTTTCGCTTTAATCCTCAAGCAGAAAACAAAGATGGACTTTGGGTAAATCTACAGGAATTAGGAACTGAAGGGCAGGGGTCTACTTCTTTCCCAGAAAGAACTAAATACCCATTAACACAGCTTGCTATACCTTTAGGTGGCGGATTAAAAATAGCAATAAACCCTTCATTTAATGTTATTTTAGAATATGGGGTGCGTAAAACTTTTACTGATTATTTAGATGATGTTAGTACAACTTACCCAGAGGGGGTAAACTCAAATGTAATCGACATATCTAATGCAACATATGAAATGTCAGACCCAAATAAAACTCATATTGCAGGTGAACAAAGAGGAGATCCTGATAAAAAAGATTGGTATTCATTTGTTGGAATCACTTTGTCTTTTAAGCTAAACAATAACACTAAAGGTTGCGATTACTAAATTCTATTTGCGAATAATCTCATGGAAGAAATAGATGCAACTAATTTACCCAAACATATTGCTATTACCATGGATGGCAATGGTAGATGGGCAAAAAGCAAAGGAAAACTAAGAATTTTTGGCCATAAAAATGGAGTAAAAGCAGTGCGTGATACTGTTGAAGGAGCGGCTGAAATTGGAATTAAATACCTTACCCTTTACGCCTTTTCAAGCGAGAATTGGAATCGACCAGAAAAAGAAGTTAATGCTTTAATGACACTCTTAGTTTCAGCAATTAATAAAGAAACCAAAACCTTAATGGATAACAATATCCGACTAAGTACTATTGGTGATATTAATAAATTACCTTCAAAAGCACAAAAAGAATTACAAGAAGCTATTTCAAAAACAAAAGACAATACTAGAATGACTTTGGTGTTAGCTTTAAGCTATAGTGGCAGAGGGGAAATACTAATTGCAGTAAAGAACATCATTAAAGATGGGAAAGAGCCAGAGGAGATAAATGAAGCTACATTTCAGCAATATCTTACTACAAAAAGCGTTCCTGACCCTGAATTATTAATCAGAACTAGTGGCGAGTACAGAATAAGTAATTTCCTCTTATGGCAAATTGCATATTCTGAACTTTATTTCACTGACACACTTTGGCCTGACTTTAGAAAAGCCGATTTATATAAAGCGATCTTGAATTATCAAACTAGAGAAAGACGATTTGGAAAAACAACTGAACAATTACAAAAATAAAATTTTGAAGAAATTTACACTCATTATAATTAGTTTACTCAGCCTAACATTAGGCGCTCAAACTACTGAAGCATTAGATTACTCCAATCCTAAAACCTATGAAATAGGTGGAATTATGGTAATAGGTGCTGACAATTTAAACAACAGTACTTTAATAACTATCTCTGGGTTAACAGTAGGAGATAAAATTAAAATCCCTGGAGATAATTTCAGTATCGCAATTACTAAACTTTGGAACGAAGGTTTATTTTCAGATGTGAATATTACAATTGATAAAATAGTTGATAATATAGTTTTTCTTAACATCAATTTAGAAGAAAATAGTCGTTTATCCAAGTTTAAATTTAAAGGTAAAATCAGCAAATCTGATATCACTACTCTAAAAGAGGATTTGAAATTAATGAGAGGGAAAATATTAACTCAAAATATCATTAACAATAGCATTAACCTGATAAAAACCTATTACGTAAATAAAGGATTTCTAAATGTTAGTGTAGGTTACTTAACTACAACTGATACGACTGCAGTAAATTCTAAAAACTTGATTTTTAACATAAATAAAGGTAAGAAAGTTAAGATTAAAGAAATAAAGATAACCGGAAGAAAGAAAATTGAAAATACCAATAAAACATTCCTAAACAGAAAAGATACTGTTTATGCTATAAATAATAGAAAAGTAAAGAAAAGCATGAAAGAAACAAAAGCCAAAAATTGGTGGCGTCTCTTTAAGGTTTCAAAATTTATTGATGAAAATTATATTGATGATAAAGAAAATCTAATTGCTAAATACAATGAAGTAGGATACAGGGACGCTAGAATAACAAGCGATACTACGTACCTTAATAAAGACAATACCTTAACAATTGAGATGAATATTGAGGAAGGTGCTCCCTATAAGTTTGGTGCAATCAAGTTTGTTGGAAATACCGTTTATTCTTCTGAAGAACTAAACAGGCAATTAGGAATTAAGAAAGGAGATATATTTGATCAAACAATTTTAGATTCTCGTTTATTTGGGAGTCCTGAAGGAAATGATATTAGCTCCCTTTACCTTGATGATGGTTATTTATTCTTTAATGCAACTCCAGTTGAGGTAGCTGCTAACAATAAAAATATCGACCTTGAAATAAGAGTTTATGAAGGAAAACAAGCCAGAGTAAACAAAGTAATGATTAAGGGAAATACAAAAACAAACGACCATGTAATTATGCGTGAAATTCGTACACGTCCAGGCGATTTATTTAAACGTTCGGACATCATGCGTTCACAAAGAGAATTATCACAAATGGCTTTCTTTGACCCTGAAGCATTTGACGTAAAGGTAGAGCCAGACCCAGCAAGAAATGAAGTAGACATCACTTATGTATTGGCTGAAAAATCATCCTCTCAAATACAATTACAAGGTGGCTGGGGAGCAAATAGAATAGTAGGTTCATTAAATTTAGTATTTGATAATTTCTCAACACAAAATATCCTTAACGGAAAAAGTTGGTCGCCACTTCCTTCAGGAGATGGTCAAAGGCTTTCCTTAAGTGCATCTTCTAATGGAGCCTACTATCAGAACTATAATGTCTCATTTACAGAACCTTGGTTAGGAGGAAAAAAACCTAATGCACTAACGGTTTCTCTTTACAGATCAGTATCTTCTAACGGGCAAGAAGGAGATAAAAGAGAGGCAATTGAAATATTAGGGTTAACGGTTGGGATTGGAAAAAGATTAAAAAATCCTGACGATTATTTTACGATTTATAATGGAATAAATTTCCAACAATACAAACTCATAAACTCTCAATCTTTTTTCACTTTTAAAGATGGGTTTTCTAACAATGTCAACTATAACATCCGATTAGGAAGAAATTCAGTTGATCAATTAATTTTTCCAAGAAGAGGGTCAAACTTTTCATTGGGGTTGAAAATAACCCCTCCTTATTCTATGTTTGATGGAATAGATGATTACAGCACAATAAGTGATCAAGAAAAATATAAATACATTGAATACTACAAGTGGAAATATAAATCCTCATGGTATTCTGCATTTACAGATAAACTTGTTTTAGCAACAAAAATAGAAATGGGATTATTGGGGGCCTACAGCAACAGTTTAGGAGTAGCACCATTCGAACGATTTTATGTTGGGGGGGACGGACTAAGTGGAATGGGAATGGTGTATGATGGTAGAGAGCTTATTTCTTTAAGAGGATATAGCGAAAATTCTGTTTCACCGCAAACAGGAGCTACTATATACAACAAATACACATCCGAACTTAGGTATGCGCTAAGCCTAAACCCAAGTTCAACTATGTATGCTTTAGGATTTTTAGAAGCTGGAAATGCTTGGGACAATTTTGATAACTTTAATCCTTTTACCGTAAAACGATCGGCAGGATTTGGAGTAAGAATTATGTTGCCTATGATAGGAATGATGGGACTTGACTATGGATGGGGGCTTGATGATATTCCTGGAAGATCAGATGCAAATGGTGGGCAATTCCATTTCTCAATAGGTCAGCAATTTTAATTATATTTGCATACTAAAATTTAAATTATGAAAAAGACCCTTTTATTATTAGCAATTAGTTTTTTAACACTCACTATACAAGCTCAAAAGTTTGCTTATGTAGATACCGACTATATCTTAAATAAAATTCCTGATTTTAAACAAGCACAAGACAAACTGGATGGGCTTTCAGCTGATTGGCAAAAAGAGATAGAAAATAAATATGCTGATGTTGAACAAATGTATCGTGCATATCAGCAGGAACAAGTTCTTTTAACGGATGATATGAAAGAAAAAAGAGAAGACGCTATCATTAAAAAAGAAACTGACGCTAAAAATTTACAAAAAAAATACTTTGGCCCTGAGGGAGATTTACACCTAAAAAGACAAGAATTAATAAAGCCTATTCAGGACAAAATATATGATGCAATACAGCAATTAGCAGCTGATAATAAATATGCAATTGTTTTTGATAGTTCAAGCGATTTAATAATGCTTTACAAAAATAATAACTACGACAAAAGCGATAAAGTACTTGACTTAATGGGTTACTAAAAGCATAAAGAATAAACCACAAATTAAAAAACACTAATTAAATAATAACAAATAACAAAATGAAGAAAATTACCTTTTTAGCACTTTTAAGTGTACTTACTCTAAGCTCAATAGCTCAAAATAAATTTGGATACATTGATTCACAAGAACTTTTAACATTAATGCCTGAGCGAGTAGCTGCTGCAACTGAAGTTGAGAATTTTGCAAAAAGTTTAGAGGCTCAGTTAAGTTCAATGACTGCTGAATATCAACAAGGAGTACAGGAATACCAAGCGAATGAAGCAACTTATACTGATTTAGTAAAACAAGATAAAGTTGCTGAAATTACTGGATTAGAGCAAAGAATTCAGACTTTCCAGCAAAACGCACAAAAATCGCTACAAACTAAAGAACAAGAAATGTTAGAGCCAATTTTAGCTAAAGCAAGAAAAGCAATTGAGGATGTAGCTACAGAAGGTAACTACACTTATATCTTTGACAAAAGTATTGGATCTATCCTTTACGCTAAAGAGAGTGAGAATGTAATCGAATTAGTAAAAAAGAAGTTAGGGCTTTAATAAACACTTAAAAATCCATCATTTTAAAAAGCATCTTTATAAGATGCTTTTTTTATATCTTTATCTCATGAAAAAATCTCCTATTGGTATATTTGACTCTGGCATTGGTGGGCTTACTATTGCTCATGCCTTAAAGGAAAAATTACCAAGTGAGAATATTATCTATTTTGGAGATACCGAGCATTTACCTTATGGAGAGAAATCCAAAACTGCTATTCAGAATTTCAGCAAAAAGATTACCCAATTTCTATTAGAAAAAAAATGTAAAATAATAATTATTGCTTGTAATAGCGCTTCATCAGTAGCCTATGAATCTGTGACAGAGATAGCAGGAAATATACCCGTATTTAATGTCATACAGCCTGTAGTAGCTGAAGTAGTAAAGCAATGTTCAGAATATAATATTGGAGTAATTGGTACAAAAGCAACCATACATTCTAATATTTATGAAAAGGAGATAAAAGCACTTTGTAGCTCTGCCAAAGTTTCATCATTAGCCACTCCTCTTTTAGCACCTATGATTGAAGAAGGATTCATTAATGAAGATATTAGCCATACAATTATAGCAAATTATCTTTCTAATAAACAACTAGCTGATATTGAACACTTAATATTGGCATGTACTCATTATCCTTTAATTCATCAAGAAATAAAAGATTATTACAAAGGGACTGTGAATTTAATTGATTCAGCAAACATAGTTGTTGAACATATTGCCAAGCAGCTTAAAAATGATAATTTACTAAATGATAGTAACCAAACTGAACATCATTTTTATGTTTCAAATTATACAAAATCCTTTGAAAAAAGCGCTCAATTTTTCTTCCAAGAGGATCTAAAATTGAAAGAGGTAGAACTTTGGGATTAGTCCTTAAACCAAGAGGAATACATTACATAATTATTGGATATCCCTTCAATCAAACGAGCAGTCTGTTCCTCATTTAATTCTTTTACCTTTTTAGCAGGAATACCTGCATAAATTGTTCCTGATTCAATATGAGTTCCCTCCAAAACTACAGCTCCTGCTGCAATAATTGAATTACTTTCAACAACAACTCCATCCATAACAATTGCCCCCATACCCACAAGTACATTGTCGTGTATAGTACAGCCATGCACTAAAGCATTATGACCCACAGACACATTGTTTCCTAAAATGGTAGCCGCTTTTTGATAAGTACAATGAATAATAGCACCATCTTGGATATTGACCTTATTGCCTATTCTAATGGAGTTCACATCACCCCTTACAACAGTTGAAAACCAGACACTACAATCACTCCCCATTTCAACATCACCCAGTACTGTCGCGTTTTCTGCCAAATATACATTAGCTCCAAAAATGGGACTCTTACCTTTTACGCTTTTTATTAATGCCATACTATAGTTTGTTTGTATTTTTGC
>CATEYX010000094.1 GCA_949511925.1 Cryomorphaceae bacterium
AGGTAACGGAAAGTCGTATACTGAAGCTGTACAATTACCTTACCATAGAATGAAAGGTTTGGGCGAAATTGAAAGAAATGATTGTGTAGTATTCAATTGGCCTGCCGAAACATTAGGAAGACCAGTTGACAAGAAAGAAAACTATGTAAAAAGATGTGTGGGAGTTCCTGGAGATAAAATTGAACTTATTAATGCTCAGCTGATGGTAAATGATGCACCACAAGAAGAACCAGAGGGAATGAAAAAGCAATGGCACTATAATGTTAGCACAAAAGGAACTGGCTTAAATCCTAATATATTATATGAAAAATATGATATTACTGAAGGAGGTTATGGTCGTAACAAAAACGAATACAACCTTACTTTAACGAATGAAAGCCGTGATGCAATACAAAGCTTTACGAATGTTACTTCTGTAAAAAAGCAATATGAAAAAGCTGGGGTTTATGCTGATTATATTTTCCCACATGACAAAAACTACAAATGGAATGTAGATAATTTTGGACCTATCACTGTTCCTGAAGCAGGAGAAACGGTAAACATCACAACTGAAAACTTATCCATTTACAAGGATATAATTGAGCGTTACGAAAACAATAAATTAGAAGTTGTAGCGGGTGAAATTTATATTAATGATAAAGTAGCAACTACTTATACTTTCGCTATGGATTATTTCTGGATGATGGGAGACAACAGACACAACTCGGCTGATAGTCGTTTTTGGGGATTTGTACCTGAAAACCATATTGTAGGGAAAGCTCTTTTTGTATGGATGAGCTGGGATAAAAATGCTAAAGGATTAAAAAAAATAAGATGGAACCGATTGTTTAGAAGTGTTAAATAATCCGCTTTTACCAACTGCTTACTTAGCCCCGATTTCCTATTACGCAATTTTATTGCAACACCCAAATTGCAGTATTGAACTTAACGAACATTTTATAAAACAGAGCATCCGTAACAGATGTGATATTTATGGCGCTAATGGAAAATTACGCCTTAGCATTCCTAAAGAAAGAAAAGGAAGTAGCAAAACAATTATTGAAAACCTTAAAATTTCTTATAAACAGAACTGGCAAAAGCAACACTGGAATGCGATAGAATCCGCCTATAACTCCTCTCCTTTTTTTGAATATTACAAGGATGAATTAAAACCTTTTTTTGAAGAAAAAGAAGAATATCTTGTAAACATTAATAGCAATTTTCAAAACGCAATACTTAGAATCTTACAGGAAGAAAATACCATAAAAAATACAACTGAATACTTGCATAAAGGTGATTTTTTTGATTTAAGGAATTATACTTGGAAACTTAAAGACCAAAAAAAATACGATCAAGTATTTATGGAAAAACAAGGTTTTATTCCTAACCTCTCTATTTTGGATCTGCTCTTTAATTTGGGCCCTGAAAGTGCAGATTATCTGCATAATCTAGACCTTGGTATTTAGCCATACCATTGTTGAGGTAAATAAGTCTATTGCCTAACTACTCATATCTAATATCAATTTTCTATTTTTGACAAAATTTTATAAAATGGCAAACTTAGATTTCAATAAGAATGATGATAAGATGAGGTTACTCATCTCGGAGATGAAAAGAAAACATGCTATTGTTTCTTTAGGTGGAGGAAAACAAAAAATTGACAAGCAACATGCCAAAGGGAAACTTACTGCTCGTGAGCGAATTGATTACCTAAAAGATACTGAAGCCAACTTTTTAGAAATTGGTGCTTTTGTTGGAGAAGGAATGTACGGGGAATATGGAGGTTGCCCCTCAGGTGGGGTGGTAGCAGGAATCACTTATGTAAAAGATAGGCAATGCATTGTTGTTGCTAATGATGCGACTGTAAAAGCAGGAGCTTGGTTCCCTATTACTGCCAAAAAGAATTTGCGTTTGCAAGAAATTGCAATGGAAAACAGACTGCCAATTATCTACTTAGTGGATAGCGCTGGAGTGTTCTTACCTATGCAAGATGAAATTTTCCCTGACAAAGAACACTTTGGGAGAATGTTTCGAAATAATGCTCGTATGAGTTCAATGGGAATTACTCAAATTTCTGCCGTTATGGGCGCTTGTGTTGCAGGGGGCGCTTACTTACCAATCATGAGTGATGAAGCCTTAATTGTAGACAAAACAGGAAGTATATTCTTAGCAGGAAGTTATCTTGTAAAAGCCGCTATTGGCGAGAGTATTGATAATGAAACTTTAGGGGGAGCTACAACTCATTGCGAAATTTCAGGGGTTACGGATTATAAGGCTAAAGACGATAAAGATGCATTGGATAAAATCCGAAATATAATGGATAAAATCGGCGATACTGAAAAGGCGGGTTTTAATAGAAAAGAAAGCGCTGAACCTAAGGAAGATCAAAAAGAGATTTACGGAATACTTCCTAGAGAAAGATCAAAACCTTATAATATGAAGGACATCATTGCACGCCTAGTGGATGATTCCGATTTTGAAGAATATAAAGAAGGATATGGACAAACTATAATTTGCGGATATGCTAGAGTGGATGGTTGGGCAGTGGGTATTGTTGCCAACCAAAGAGAAATGATAAAAACCAAAA
>CATEYX010000095.1 GCA_949511925.1 Cryomorphaceae bacterium
GGTGTTATAGCTACGAATACAACTATTGATAGAAGTGGGCTTAAAACTCCTAAAAATAAGGTTGAAGCAATAGGAAATGGAGGTCTTAGTGGTAAGCCTGTTGGTTTAAGATCAACACAGGTGATAAAGTACTTGGCTGATAAGTCCAGCAGAGCATTCCCAATTATTGGGGTGGGTGGTATACATAGCGCTGAAGATGCACTTGAAAAGTTAGCTGCAGGAGCAACATTATTACAAGTTTATACGGGCTTCATTTATGAGGGTCCATCACTAGTAAAAAGAATTAATAAAGCGATTCTTAAAAGATGAAAATAATTGAATGTCCAAGAGATGCAATGCAGGGTATCAGTGAGTTTATTCCTACTGATATTAAGGCTGCATACATCAATCAATTGTTAAAGGTTGGTTTTGATACGATTGATTTTGGTTCATTTGTTTCGCCAAAGGCTATCCCACAATTAAGGGATACTGCCAAAGTATTGGCTAAGTTGGATTTAGAGAAAACAAACAGTAAATTACTTTCCATTATTGCAAATACTAGGGGTGCTGTTGATGCTTGCAGTTTTGAGGAAATCAATTATTTAGGCTTTCCGCTTTCTGTTTCGGAGCAATTTCAAAAAAGAAATACGAATAAAAGCATAGCAGAGGCGCTTAATGATGTTGAGGAAATTCAGAATTTAGCTGTTAAGAACAACAAAGAACTAGTTGTATATTTATCTATGGCATTTGGGAATCCTTATGGAGAAAATTATCATCCTGATATAGTAGCGGAACTTACTGAAAAACTACATCAACTAGAAATAGGAATAGTGGCACTATCTGATACGATTGGGGTTTCCAGTCCTACAAATATTACACCACTGTTTGGTACTTTAATAAAAGAATATTCAACTATTGAATTTGGTGCTCACTTCCATACCACTAAAGATGCTTGGGAGGAAAAAGCAGCTGCTGCTTACCTTAATGGGTGCAGAAGATTTGATGCAGCTCTGAAAGGTTTTGGTGGTTGCCCAATGGCTAAGGATGATTTGGTAGGGAATATGCCTACTGAAAAGTTAATCACTTATTTTGATGAGGATTTAGGGTTGAATGGACTAGAGCTAGAGAAGAGTTTGAATCTAACATCAACTATTTTTTAAATTAATTTTAAAAAAATAACTCAATATTTTCAAAAACTTTTTATTTTTGTACTAGTTTAGTACGCTATTTTTTAGTGTAAAAGGGAATGAGGTGTAACTCCTCAACTTTACCAGAAGCTGTAAAGTCCGTAAAATTTTTGGAAACTACATTGCCACTGTTTTAATTAATGGGAAGGCCATTCCAAAAGGACCAAGTCAGAAGACCTGCTAAGCATAACAAAACCGATTCGTTTCTGGATAAAACGGCTGGCAGATGAAACAGACTATAGCATACATATTACTCCTATTGGGCTTTGTAACTACCTTGCAAGGTCAAATGGCTATGGATACCATTCAGCTGCCTGAAGTAAAGCTAATGGAAAGTAAGCTTATCGCTCATACTATTGGTACTCAAATGGATGTTATTAAAATCGCAACATTTGGGGAAGGTAGCAGTTCCGATTTAGCAAGTCTTATCAGCAGTTCCTCATCCGTATATATAAAGCAATATGGGGCTTTGGCTACTCCTTCCTTTAGGGGTACTTCCAGTTCCCATACTCTAGTGCTTTGGAATGGGGTTCCTCTTAACTCTATTGCCAATGGCCTAACTGATTTTTCAAGTATCCATACCCATAATTTTACTGATGTTTTGCTAGTACATGGAGGTAATGCTTCCGTATTTGGTTCTGGGGCAGTTGGAGGAAGTGTCCACTTGAATACAAATTTAACACATAAAAATGCTTTCTCTTTAAGTACAACTAGCGGAAGTTATGGTTTAAAAAGTGAATCCTTAGCCTTTTCCATTTCCGATGGGAAATTATCAGCTATGGGGAGTTTACAATTCTTAAGTCATACTAATAATTTTGAGTTTATCAATACCACTCAATTGGGGCATCCCTTAGTTACTAATGACTACGGAAAAATAAAGTCGAAAAACCAACAGTTGGATTTAGCTTATGCCTTAAGTCCGCATACTAACTATAGCTTTAGTTATTGGGCAAGCCAGCAGGATAGGGAAGTGCCACAAAACATGACTACTCCTTTTTCGGATGCCAAGCAGTACGATAAGGCTAAGCGGGCGCTACTCACCCTAAAGCACAAGGTCAATCATTTGAGCATTACCCTAAAGCAGGCCTATCTTCAAGAGGATTTTAGGTATACTGAATTTTTGAAAAATATCAACAGCCATTACCTAGCAGAAAGTTATATTTCGGATGCGGATGTTAAATTGATAAAAGGAAATTACTTGTTTAACCTTGGTGGTGCTTTTACGACTAACAACTTAGCCAACAACAATTATGTTTCTATGGGTAAGCAAGAAAAAAGCTTAGCTGCCTTTTCGGCCCTACAATACAGGTCGGACTTTTTAGCTTTCAATACAGTATTGCGAAAAGAGTGGCAAACCACATTTGAAGTTCCTGTTATGCCAACCTTAGCCTTTGAAGCCCAGCTTAGTTCTGTCATAAAATTCAGGCTTAAATACAATAGGAACTTTCGCTCACCTACATTTAATGATAGGTTTTGGGCAGGAGCAGGAGCTAACGGAAATCCTGATTTGACACCTGAAGATGCTTGGAATAAAGAACTGGGTTTTGATGTTAATACTAAGAAAGCTCATTTTACCATAACCGGTTATACTTTAAATATATCGGACATGATAGTCTGGCAGCAAATGGAAAATGGCAATTGGATACCCAATAACATAAAACAAGTATGGAGTAGAGGTGTGGAAGCAAAAGCAAAATTTAAAATTAAAGAATTGAGTATTGCAGGTAACTATGCTTTTACCAGATCTACGAATGAATTGCCAACTAATAAGTTGGACAATACAGTAGGTGAACAGCTAAGGTATGTTCCGCTTCACAAAGGTAATATCAGCTTCACCCTCAATAAGGATAACCTACAGTTTAGCTTAAGCACATCATATAATGGTGAGGTAATTACAAATCATTCTACCCCAAATAACAAAACCTTAGATAGCTTTACCTTAACTGATATTGCTATTAGATATTCCTTTGAAAAGTTGCCTATTACTCTTATAGGGAAAGTAAAAAACCTACTGGATAAAAACTATACTACTTATCAGAATTATCCTAACCCAGGACGAGAATTATTATTAACTATAAATTATACAATTAACTAAACTAAAACAAAAACAATTATGAAGAAAAATTTAAGAAATATCGGGATGTTTGCTCTAGCAATTACAATATTATCATCATGTAAAAAAGATAACATAAATGATATTTCTATTCCTGGAAATTATGAAGATGGATATTTTATAACCAACGAAGGGAATTTTGGAACTGGAAATGGTTCTATTTCTTTTGTAGATGAGTATGGAACTGTTGAAAATGATGTATTTGCTTCAATAAACTCTTTTGCTTTAGGTGATGTTGTTCAGTCAATGAGCATAATTAATGACCATGCATATATACTAGTAAATAATTCTTCTAGTATTGAAGTGGCTTCTGTTGATTCAATGATTTCTGTTGCAAAAATTAATGTTAGTCAACCTAGATATATGGCTCAGGTTTCTGATTCAAAAGCTTATGTAACAGATTGGGGCATTAATGGAGTGCAGGTTATTGATTTAGCTACAAATACAGTTTCCTCTACTATTTCTTGTGGGGCAGGTCCTGAAGGAATTGCTGTTGGTGGTGCTTTTGCTTATGTTTGTAATGTAGGTGGTTGGGGTCTTGACAATACAATTACGGTAATTAATACTGATAATGATGTCGTAGAAACTACTTTAACAGTTGGTGACAAGCCTAACTCAGTTGTAATTGATGTGAATGGTGCTGTTTGGGTATTAACTGGTGGATATACTGAATATGATGCTGATTGGAATGTTGTTTCAGAAACTGCTGGTAATTTAGTTAAAATTGTTGATAATACCATTGAAGCAACTTATGCATTTGCGGTCGGTAATCATCCAGAAGATCTAGTTATTAATGATGCTGGCACTAAATTGTATTATTCTGATGGTTCTTGGTCTAAGGCAGTTTATGCTTTTAATGTGAATGATACAGAATTACCAACAACTGCTTTAATAAACAGAAGTTTCTATGGCTTAGGTTTTGATAATGGTTATATGTACGGAACTGATGCTGTTGATTTTACGCAAAGTGGCTGGTCTTACAAATATACTACTGAGGGTACTATTATTGATTCTGTACAAGTTGGTATTATTCCTGGCGGATATTGCTTTAACTAGTTGGGTAAATAAGATTTTGATTTAAAGAGGGAGGCATTGCCTCCCTTTTTATTTATATTTGCTAAAAATTTATCACATGAAATTAATTAACTATTTACTTATTGCTTTGGTTTTTGTTTCCTCTTGCAAAGAAGATACTAAGGACCCTGCACCTTCATTCGCAAAAAATTATGGTGACGGCATGTATATTGTTACTGACAATGGCATTAGTTTTTATGATGGTGAAGTAGTTAAAAATCAAATTTATCAAACAGTAAATGGTGCTGCATTATCAAATCCTAAAAAAATAAAGTTTAATGGAACAAAAGCATATATTGTTACCGAAAATCAGATTGTAACTACTAATGTTAAAACTTTTGAGAATAAAGAGATTATAGGTGATTTTGTTAATGCTACTGATTTTAATTTTGTAGATTTTAACAGAATAATTGTCGTTGACAAAGGGGATGCTAAAGTTAAGGTTGTTGATTTAGAAAGTTTAAATATTATTTCCGATATTGAAACGGGTGATGAAGTCAATCCTAGCTTTATTATAAGCAAATGGTACCGTTCATTTGTTTTTAATAGTGGTGCGGTTGCCGACTCTTTAAAAGACTCGACTGTTATAGCGATTGACTATAGGGATGAAGCAATACCAATTGCTGATTTTATGGGAAGTATTGAAGTAGGAGAAAATCCTAATTCTGCTGTTTTTATAAATAACTTTCTGATACTATGTAAAGGGATTTATGATGGTAATAATCTATTGTATAATACTTTTTCATCATTAAGTAGATTTCATCCTTGGGATTTGGAATTAGTTTGGAATGTTTCTATGGGCGTTTTTAATGCACAAAACTTAACTTCTAATACTAATGGTACATTGCTTTACTTCACTGCAAATAGTGGAGTTCACAGTATGGGAATTGACGGATCATCTATTACTAATCTTGTTCCTATTTTATCAGATGTTTTATTTATTAAAACTGAAGTATATGCTGTTAATGATACCACTAATGGGTATTCCAATATGATTTATGTAAATGATGCTCTCTATAATCCGAACATAGTATATAAATTCAATCAATCAACTAATTCATATTGTGACACCATTGTAGTTGATGCTCCTGTAAATGATATTGCTTTTTATTAAATGGAATACATTAGGATAAAACTTTTAAGAAGAGTTTATCTTATTTTTTGTATTCTTTTGGGAATTTTAGCTCCACTTTATTGTTGGTATTTGCGTCCTGGTTTTAACCCTATGGAAAAACCACTTTCTGATTTTGGGATACAAGAGCCAACTTGGTTATTATGGAATTCAACACTAGTATTTTTGGCTACTGGGATTTTCCTAAATGCCTATACTTCATTGCGATATTATTTCAAGCAAAGGAGGTTTCGTTATCCTTTAAAAGTACTGTTACTTATTTCTTCTTTTTCATTATTCTTTACCGCTACTATCCCTATGGATTATGAGGTTTTTCATAAAATCCCAGCCTTTCTTTTCTTCTTTACTTATAACCTATTTGTCTTTTTGTTTGGTTTGTTTCGTTCTTTAAAATATTTAAGAACAGGAGTTTTCTCCATGTTTATTGGGCTTTCAATGTTATGTTCATTGTTGTTATTACTACCCTTCAGTTCATATGGAGTATTTGAAATTGTATATTTTGCTTTAATCCTTATTTGGAATATCTATTTTCTATATAGTAGAATTAAAGAAGAGGGTGTTAAAAGTAAAAAAAGGGATTCTTAAAGTTCTTTTAATAAAACGGTATATAAATCCACCATGGATTGTATATCTGCTTTGTGTACCTTTTCATTTGGGGAGTGCACATGATCTTCAGGAGCACCAACAAAACACCAATCCCAAGGGTAATTGCTTTTTTGTAATTCATTTCCATCACTTCCTCCAGAATCCTCAACTTCTAACTGAAAGTTAATGTCAGTTTTTTTAGCAATCGCTATTACTTTGTTTATGAATGACTTTCTTGGAATTCCACTATCTCTTAATGAAATCGCACATCCTTTCCCGTGTTCTACACCATGAGTTACCCAAGTAATATCCGATATAAGCGCTTGCATTACTCCATATTTCTCTTGAATAAATTTTCCTAAATACCCTGCAGAACCGCCTCCATGTTCTTCCCATGATGAAAATACAATAATACCGTTTTCCAGAGTTTTGGCTACTTCAAGGCAGTTCCAAACTCCTAGTCGGTTATCCATATAACAACTTTGTATAAACTCATCAGTATCCCTAAAATCAACTTTAAAAGTAAGGGATGTACCTCTTTCAATTGTTCGGAAAAAATCAATAAACATTCCATCTTTATTTTTAATGATTTTTCCTTCAATCTTCCCTTTGCTATCTTCACCAACCAACACAATTCCTTCATCAGAAACAGGTCCACCAATTTTTACAATTTCATTATTGTATCTCACAGTAAAACCGATTGAATCCAAATGTGCAAAAACTGCTGTTCTTGGCTTTCCAAATACCATAATTAGATTATCCTGAAACCTTTTTCCATAATGCAGGGTTGGTTTAACTTTCCATTGTGTTTGGTTTTCAGTTACATACTTCAGTAAAAATTCAGTTAAAGTAAATTCTTCTCCTGCTGGAGCATGGATGTTGCAAAGTTCTTTTAGTAATTTCATTATACAGTTTTAATATATTCTATTCTTAATTCGTGGTTTTTTTTATAAGCTGGAACAACCAATTCAGTTTTACTTTTTGGGACTGCAAATATAAGTTTACATTCTATTTCGAAGTCTGTATTTACTACTTCAAGGTCATATTCTTTTACTAGTCGCATAACATCATTCATTTGAGGGTATTTAAAACTTATCTCATAGTGTTCCTTAATCGTTTTTGTTATGATGGTGGCTTCTAGTATCGCTTCAGCTGCTGCAGTTTTGTATGATCTAATCAAACCTGGTACGCCAAGTTTAACTCCTCCAAAATAACGAACAACCACTATTAGTAGATTAGTTAAATCATTGGATAGTATCTGTCCAAGTATTGGTTTCCCTGCAGTAGAAGAGGGTTCTCCATCATCATTTGCTCTTTGTGCTGATTTGTCAGCATGAAGAATGTAGCCATAGCAATAGTGTCTTGCAGCATATTCTAGTTTTTTTACTTCCTCTAGTTTTTCTTTTACTTCATGTTCAGAATAAACGGGGTATGAATAGGCTATAAATTTACTTCCCTTCTCTTTGTAAATTCCTGTTGTATGGCTTTTAACCTCATTGTAAGTATCGTTAAGCATTAAAGTGAAAAAATATAAATTGCACAAATAGCAAGTAGAATTCCAATCCAATTATTTCTACTTAGTTTCTCCTTAAAAAGGAGTACTCCAATTAAACTTGAACTCACAACGACACCCATACTTACTAGTGGAAAAACGATTGAACTACTTAAGTTAGCTAATGCTCTTAAAAAGAATAGCAGGCAGAAAAAGTTAGGAATACCAAAAACAACTCCCCAAATGATGCTTTTTAACTGAATGGTTTTCTTTTTTTTAATTGATTCTCCTAATAGAATTAGCGTTCCACTAATACTAGCAACAATAAATAATGTCATAAAGAATAAATAACTTTCTTTATCAAATACTTCCTTAAAACTTTGAGCAAAATCATTAAATATTGAATCAGAGATTCCTTGACCTACAAATACTAAAACAATTAACCATAAATATTTTTTATTAAAACTTAACTTTCCATTTTTTGTAGAGGACAAATATATTCCTGCAAGCGCTAACAAAAAAGCAATTCCTTTTAATTTATCAAAAGTGTTATTTTCAGGATACAAAATAAGTGCTGTACACACAGGAATAATCAGGGACATTTTATTAGCTACCGTAGTAACTGCTATTCCTACTTTTTGGGTTCCGATTGCGTAAGAGTTAAACACAATAATAAATAATGTTCCTATTATCATTGAATGATACAGCCAATCAGAATTTAACACATGATTTAATGAAAAATCTTGATCTAAAAAGAAATATGAGCATCCTGCTGCAGTTAAGTAATTTACTATTAAAGCTTGCAAATTATCAACTTTGTGTTTTTCAAACATCTTAAATACAATTATTAAGATATTGAAAAGGAGTATGGTGTAGATTATATTACTCACTTTTAATGATTTCTAATTGATCTTCATCAATTTTTGTCTCATAAATAATTTCACCTTTTATGTTTGGGGATTTTATTCCTTCAAATAAAATCGTATTTGCTGTAAAAACTCTTGCTTCTTCCCATAGTTTTTTATCTATAAAGGATTGTAATGTTTTTGCTCCTCCTTCAATAATTAGAGACTGAATATTTTGTTTATATAATTCCTGTAAAATGCTTTCAGTCAAATTGTTAAAGTCAATTTTTATATAATAATTTGAATCTATTTCTTTTGTTTTTAGTGTGTTAAAAATAATTGTTTTGGCTAGATTGTTAAACAGGTTTAATTTCTTAGAAAGTTTCAAATCTTTGTCAATGACAATACGTGTAGGGTTTTTACCTGTAACCTTTCTAACGGTTAGGGAAGGATTATCTTTTTCTGCAGTAATCCTACCTACTAAAATTGCATCTTCTTCTGCTCTGTACTGATGTACTAATTTCTTGGAATCGCTACAAGTCATCCAAAAAGGTGCTGTTTGATCTTTAGGAGCTATAAAACCATCTTTACTTTCAGCCCATTTTAGGATGATGTATGGTCTCTTCTTCTCATGGAAAGTAAAAAATCGTTTATTTAATTCTCTACTTTCTTTTTCTAGAACACCAACACTCACCTTAATGCCTGCTTTTTC
The DNA here is from genome assembly GCA_949511925.1 of Cryomorphaceae bacterium. Lineage (GTDB taxonomy): Bacteria > Bacteroidota > Bacteroidia > Flavobacteriales > BACL11 > UWMA-0277. The sequence goes on from CATEYX010000095.1 coordinate 9,120, forward strand.
CATTTTTATTATTCCTTTTCCATTAACATCAGAAAAAGAATCTACACATCCAATAACTACTTTTGGAATTTTATGTTCAATTATTAAGTTAGAGCAGGGGGGTGTTTTTCCAAAATGTGCACAAGGTTCAAGGTTTACATAAAGCGTAGAATCTTTAAGTAAACTTTTGTCTTTTACACTAGTAATTGCGTTTACTTCAGCATGTTCTTTACCATATTCCTTATGATATCCTTCTCCAATTATTTTACCTTGATAAACAATAACTGAACCTACCATTGGGTTTGGAGAAACACTCTCTAAACCTTTGGAGGCTAACTCCAAGCACCTGTTCATGAAAAACTCTTGATTTTGCATGCTTCAAAAATAGCAAAATCATACCTTTGTCCTGTGGAAAAAGTCAGCAATATTATACCGTATTTTATTAAGCAGTTAAATGGCATTGCTCAAGAGCGTGAAATTATTTCATGGGCTTACATCAGTATTGACTTTCTATTGGGTTATAATCGCTCGGACTGTATTATTCATGCCAACATGTATGTTACTAGTGATATGTCAGATAGAATTAAACTGATAATTGCTGAACTAAAAACAAATAAGCCAATACAGCACATCATAGGAATAACTGAGTTTTATGGACTAAAATTCAATGTAAACGAGCATACTTTAATTCCAAGACCAGAAACGGAAGAATTGGTGCAATGGATATTAGAGCATGAATTCACTTCAGCTTTGGATATTGGAACAGGTACAGGTTGTATTCCAATTGTTTTAAAGAAAAATAAAGATGCTGAAATTACAGCTATTGATGTGTCTGAATCTGCTTTGTTGGTAGCTAAAGAAAATGCAAAAATAAATGACGTTAAAATTAACTTTTTACTTCAGGATATTTTAAAAAAACCCACCTTACCAAAAGTGGATGTAATAATAAGTAACCCTCCTTACGTTCTAGATAAGGAAAAGGAATTAATGCTAGCGAATGTATTGGATAATGAACCTCATTCAGCTTTATTTGTTCCTAATAATAATCCGTTATTATTTTATAAAAAAATAGCGGATCTTGCATTTACAAGTTTACCAAAAAACGGATTGTTATTTTTTGAAATAAACGAACGGTTTGGTAACGAAATAATCGTCATGTTAAGTGCTATTGGTTTTGTTGATATTGAGTTGAAAAAAGACTTAAACGATAAGGATAGAATGATAAAAGCTAAAAAGAATTAATTATTTTTGAAAAAGATAAATAATCATAAAATGATAACAAAAGAAGAAGTTTTAAGTGAACAAAAACAATGGTCTGATGGGCTTTTGAATATTGGGAAGCTATATGCTGAAGATGCAGATTACAAACAAATAGCTACAAACTATTTATCGGATTTATATGGCTTTCATATGGGAGAGGTGTTTTTTAAACCTACTCTAGCTAGTGTACTGCAATTCAGGCTTACAAAAGAAGCTGCTCTTTCTTATTTTATTGGTGGAAATTCTGATTTTGATGAAGATAATGGTTTTGCATTATTAGGATGGAAAGCTGTTCGGTTTGAAAATATTGGTATAAAAATTGAAGAAAATATTGCAATAGCTATGGGAAATTATTTTTTTCTGAAAGCAGATAATTCAGAGGTAAAGGTTGAATATACTTTTGTCTATAAAAAAGATGATTCAGGAAAGCTTTATATTATTCTTCACGATTCTCATTTCCCTTATAATTACTAGATGAAATCAGAAGAACGCATAGCGTTTTTAAGAAAAGAATTATCGGCTCATAATCATGCGTATTATGTGAATGATGCTTCTGTAATTTCTGATTTTGAGTTTGATCAGTTATTGTCTGAACTTCAGGAATTAGAAAATCATCACCCTGATTTATTTGATGAAAATTCACCTACACAAAGAATAGGAGGTGAAGTGCTTGAGGGTTTCACAGCAGTAAAGCATAATTACAGAATGCTTTCTTTAGGAAACACTTATTCTGCTGAAGACTTGCATGATTTTGATGTTCGGATTAATAAACTAACGGATGATGATTTTGAGTATGTATGCGAATTAAAATATGATGGAATTTCCATTAGTTTGACTTATGAAAATGGAGAGCTAATACAAGCATTAACTAGGGGAGATGGCACGCAAGGAGATGATGTTACTGCCAATGTAAAAACGATAAAAAGTATACCTTTAAAGTTAAAAGGGGATTGTCCTGAAAAGTTTGAAATTAGAGGGGAGATTTTTTTACCCATTGCAGGTTTAGCTCAAATGAATGAGATAAGAATTGAACAAGGTCTAGAACCATATGCTAACCCAAGAAATACGGCATCAGGAAGTTTGAAATTACTAGATACTAAGGAGGTTGCTAAACGCCCATTGGATTGTTATTTATATTATTTGCTTGGGGATAATTTACCAAGCAATAAACATTTTGATAATTTACAAAAAGCAAGAGAGTGGGGTTTTAAAATTCCATCAGAAATAGAAACACATAAAACAATAAATGAGGTATTAACATTTGTAGAAAAATGGGATGCTAAACGTCATGATTTGCCTTACGAAATTGATGGGATTGTTATAAAGGTAAATGATATAAATCTGCAAGAAGAAATGGGTTTTACTGCCAAGTCTCCAAGGTGGGCAATTTCCTATAAGTTTAAGGCAGAACAAGTTTCAACTATTTTAGAAGAAATAACTTATCAGGTTGGTCGTACTGGAGCAATTACTCCTGTAGCAAACTTATCGCCTGTTCAACTAGCAGGAACAACAGTAAAGCGTGCTTCATTACATAATGCTGATCAGATTGAGAGACTGGACATTCGTGAAGGTGATAAGGTGTTTGTAGAAAAAGGAGGAGAGATTATTCCAAAAGTAGTGGGAGTGGAGTTAAAGGATAGAGATTTATTTTCTCAACCTACTCGCTATATTAAGCATTGTCCTTCTTGCTGTACTGAATTAGTGCGTAAAGATGGAGATGTTAAGCATTATTGTCCGAATGCTGAAAGCTGCCCACCACAGATAAAAGGTAATTTTGAACATTTTATCAGCCGTAAAGCCATGAATGTTGATGGGCTAGGTGGGGAGACTATTGAGCTTTTAATTCAAGAGGGATTAATTTCTGAAATTTCTGATTTATATCTTTTAGAAAAAGAAGATCTCTTGCCTTTAGAAAGAATAGCAGAAAAATCAGCTGAGAATTTAATACTAGGCTTAGAAGCGTCAAAGAATATTCCTTTTGAAAGAGTGTTATTTGGCCTTGGGATAAGGTATGTTGGAGAGACAGTTGCAAAAGTTTTAGCAAAGCACTTTAAAACAATTGATTCAATAATTACTGCAGATATGGAAACTATGATTGCAGTAGATGAAATTGGAGATAAGATTGCTGAGAGTGTAATTTTATATTTTTCTAAGCAAAAACATATTGATTTAATTACTGCTCTTAAAAATTCAGGATTACAATTCGTCTCTAAAGTTGAAGATACTTCAAAATCTGAACACTTAAAAGGAATGAGGATTGTCGTTTCAGGTGTGTTTAGTTTGTTTTCCAGAAATGAGCTTAAAAAAATGATTGAGGAACATGGAGGAAAAAATGTAGGTTCTATTTCAAAAAGCACTACTTTTGTACTTGCTGGAGAAAATATGGGACCTAGTAAAAAAGAGAAAGCCGAAAGCTTAGGAGTTAATATAGTAAATGAAGATGAATTTTTAGCAAAAATTAGTTAATGCAATTTATAGAAAATACCAAGAAAAAAATTGGGCAATGGGTTTTTCAAAAAGAATTGAAAACCAATAAGCGCTTAAAAGAGGTGTGTAATTTGGATGCTGCAAAGTCCGTAGGTATTTTATATGATGCTACTTCAGAGGAGCAGATTAAGCAAGTGAAGCCTTTTGTGGATTATTTTTCTAATTTAAAAAAGGATGTCAAAGCATTAGGTTATGTAAATGCTACGCAATTGTCCTACTGTCATATTCCAAAATTACAATATGATTTCTTTTATCAGAAAGACCTTAATTACTATTATAAACCTCATAATTACATCATTGATAATTTTGTAAAAAAGGAGTATGATATTTTGATTAATTTATGTGATGGTAGTTGTATTCCTATTAAATATTTAGTAGCAAGTTCTCTAGCACATTTTAAGATTGGACAACATGAAAACGGATATGAAATCTATGATTTGATGATTGCATTAAAAGAAGATAAAAGCATGAATAAACTCATGTATGAAATAAAGCACTACATCAATTTAATAAATAAGTAAAATGGAAATAATTAAAGGAACAGGAGTTGCTCTTATTACACCTTTTAATGAGGATTTAAGTATAGATTACATTGGCCTTGAAAAGCTAATCAATTATCAAATTGATGGAGGAATTGATTATTTAGTTTTGATGGGTACTACTGGCGAAAGTGCAGTTTTGTCAAAACAAGAAAAGCAAGCAATAATTGCTTTTTGTATAAAGATTAATAATGGTATTTTGCCTATTGTTTTAGGTATTGGAGGAAATAATACTTTAGCTTTAATAGATGAAATTAAACATACTGATTTTACAGGTGTTGATGCGGTACTTTCTGTTTCGCCTTGTTATAATAAACCTACTCAAGAAGGAATTTATCAGCATTATAAAATGATTGCACAAGCTTGCCCATTACCCATTGTACTATATAATGTACCTGGGCGTACAGCTAGTAATATGGAGGCTGAAACTACTTTGCGTTTGGCTAATGAGTTTAAAAATATAGTTGCCGTAAAAGAAGCTTCAGGAGATATGGATCAAATCATGAAAATCATTAAAAATAAACCTAGTGATTTTGTAGTGCTGTCTGGTGATGATGGACTTACTTTACCTATGATTTATATGGGAGCGGAAGGAGTTATATCAGTAATTGGACAGTCGCATCCTAAGGGTTATTCTGATATGGTTTCTTTTGGAATGTCAGGAAATAATAATATTGCTAATCAATTGCACTATAAATTGTATGATTTTTACGGACCCTTTTATGCTGAAGGAAATCCAACAGGAGTAAAAGCCTGTTTGGAATTGTTAGGAATTTGTAAGTCCTTTGTTCGCCCACCACTTATTGAAGCAAGTGATGCAATAAAAAATGAAATTAAAAGTTTATTAGTATAATGAAAAATCTAATCTTAATAATTATGGCAATCTTCTCCTTTAATAATAGTAATGCACAAAAATCAATTTATGATATAGCAATTAATGATATTAGCGGTATTCCTATCGATTTAAATGAGTTTAAGGGTAAGCATGTTTTATTTGTTAATGTTGCTTCTGAATGTGGGTTTACCTCACAATATGCTGGTTTAGAAGAGTTGCATCAGCAGTATAAAAATGATTTAATTGTGATTGGCTTACCTTGTAATCAGTTTGGAGGGCAAGAACCAGGTGCAGAAAAAGAGATTCAGCAGTTTTGTTCTAAAAACTTTGGTGTAAGCTTTTTAATGACCGAAAAAATTGAGGTGAAAGGAGAAAATAAGCATCCAATTTATAACTGGTTAACAGAAAAGAAGATAAACGGAAAATCAAGCTCTTCAGTAAAATGGAATTTTCAGAAATATATTGTTAATGGCGAAGGAGATTTTGTAAACTACTTTTACTCAACAACCAAACCAATGAGCACAAAAATCACTTCAATACTAAAGTAATAAATTCAAATTATTGCGCCTTACTAGATATAAAAATAATTTAGGAATATCCAATTATACCATTTATCTTTGTACCATTAAAATTATGATGAAAAAAATAACAACTATACTATTATTTGCTTTAGTGCTTAATTCTTGTGGAGAATATCAGAAAGTATTAAAAAGTGATGATTATAACTATAAGTACACTAAAGCGGTTGCTTATTATGAAGCAGAAGATTTTAATAGAGCTATGCCTTTATTCAATGAATTATCGACCGTACTAAGAGGAACTGCAAAAATGGAGGAGGTAAGTTATTATTTTGCTTATTGTCATTATTCCGCTAGTGATAATTTAATGGGAGCTTATTTGTTTAAGAACTATACTCAAAACTACCCTAATGGTAAGCATACTGAAGAATGCGCTTATATGACAGCATATTGTTACTACCTTGAAGCTCCTAATTACTCTCTTGATGCAACTAATAATTACAAAGCTATAAAGGAATTACAAGCTTTTGTTGATAGATTTCCTAGTAGCGATAGAGTTGAAAAGTGTAATGTATTGTTGGATGAGTTAAGAGCTGTCTTATCCAAAAAAGCATTTGAAAATGCCAAACAATATTTTACGACAGAAAATTATAAATCGGCAATTATTGCTTTGGAAAATGTATTGATTGATTTTCCATCTTATACAAATAGAGAAGAAGTACATTTTTTAATTGTAAAATCATCCTATTCACTAGCTATTAATAGTATTAGTACTAAAGTTACTCCTAGGTTAAAAGCAACTTTAGATGCTTATGCTCAATTTAAGGATAATTACCCAAATAGTGATTTTATAAAAGATTTAGAAAACACTTATAATAAAACGAATCAAACTTTAACTGAATTAAAAGAAAACCAAGATGAAATTTAAAAACACAGGAGCGCAAAAATCTACAATCACTAGAGATGTAAATGATTTTGTTGATAAAACAGATAATATTTTCAAAGCTGTTTCAGTAATGGCAAAAAGATCAGCTCAAGTTAATGAAAAAATGAAAGCTGAATTAATGTTAAAATTAGAAGAGTTTGCATTAACACAAGAACAATTGGATGAGGTTTTTGAAAACCAAGAACAAATTGCTGTTTCAAAATTTTACGAAAGCTTACCTAAGCCATGGGCAATTGCAATGAAAGAATTATTGAATGATGAAATCTATATGCGTGATGCTGATACAGAAGAAAGTATAGAGGACTCAAATAATAATGCTTAAGGGTAAGAAAGTATTATTAGGAATTACAGCTAGTATTGCAGCTTATAAAACAGCTGAATTAGTACGACTATTTAAAAAAGCAGGAGCTTCAGTTCGAGTTATTCAAACTGAGGCTTCTTTAGATTTTATTGCTCCGTTAACCTTAGCTACTTTATCCGAAAAGCCTGTATTAACCAAAATGGTTGACCCTGATAGTGGAGAGTGGAGTAATCATGTTGAGTTAGGATTGTGGGCTGATATAATGGTAATAGCTCCTTTGACTGCTAATACTATGGCAAAAATGAAAGCGGGCGAATGTGATAATTTACTTCTAGCTACTTATTTGTCCGCCAAATGTCCTATTTATTTTGCCCCTGCTATGGATTTGGATATGTATAAACATTCTTCAACAAAAGCTAATATTAGCACGTTACAAGAATATGGAAATATTCTTATTCCTTCAGGATTTGGTGAGCTAGCTAGCGGTTTGGTAGGTGAAGGTAGGATGGCTGAACCATCTGAAATAATTGATAGTATTACGGCAGAGCTAAATAAAGACTTGCCTTTAACAAATAAAAGAGTGTTAATTACTGCTGGTCCAACTCATGAATCTATTGATCCTGCCCGATATATAGCTAACCGTTCATCAGGTAAAATGGGTATTGCTTTAGCTGTTGAGGCTGCAAATAATGGAGCATTAGTTAGTTTAGTTTTAGGCCCTACACATTTGAATTGTAAACATGCTAATATCACAGTTTATAAAGTAGTTACCGCCTCACAAATGCATGAGCAAGTAAATGCTCATTTCCCTACAACTGAAATTGGTATTTTTGCTGCTGCTGTAGCTGATTATAAACCAGATGTTGTAGCTAAAAATAAGATAAAGAAATCAGATAGTAATTTAAATATTTCTCTTGAAAAAACAGTTGATATTCTTGCGGAAATGGGAAGTAAGAAAAATGATAAGCAGTTTATTGTTGGTTTTGCATTAGAAACTGATAATGAGGTTGAAAATGCAAAGGATAAATTAAAAAGAAAAAATTTAGATATGATTGTGTTAAATTCTTTAAATAATAAGGGAGCAGGTTTTCAACATAACACTAATAAAATAACTATTATTGACAAAGCCAATAATATTAGCGATTTTGAGTTAAAGGATAAGAGTGAAGTTGCAAAAGATGTTATTGATAAAATAATTGAATTAAGTGAATAAGAAATTAGTTTTATATATATTATTTGGTGTGTTTGCTGTAAATATAAGTGCGCAAGAATTATTGTGTAATGTTAGGGTTAACTCAAGTCAAGTACAGACGAGCGATAGAAAGGTTTTTCAAACTATGCAGACTGAGATTTATGAGTTCATTAATAATAAAAAATGGTCGACTACTAATATTCAGAATGAGGAGCGTATAGAATGCACTATCATGATTAATATAAGTAAAAAAATATCTAATGATGAGTTTGAAGGTTCAATACAAATTCAAAGTACTCGTCCTGTTTATGGTACTTCTTATAAATCCACTTTATTTAACTATTTAGATAATAATTTTAGATTTAAATATTTGGAATATCAATCTTTAGAGTTTTCTGAGTCTACTCATATGTCTAACCTTACATCCGTTTTAGCTTTTTATGTAAACATAGTGTTGGGTTTAGACTTTGCAACTTATTCTGAAGAAGGTGGGAATGTGTATTTTAACATGGCTCAAAAGATAGTAAGTAATGCTCAAAACGCTCCTGAAAAAGGTTGGAAAGCTTTTGAAAGTGATAAAAATAGATATTGGTTAGCACATGACTTAATGGATCAAAGATACTCTGATTTTCATATGTGTATGTATCGTTATCACAGGATGGGTATGGATAAACTAGGTGAAGAACCAGATGATGCTCGTTTTGAAATTACTGAAGCACTTGAAAGTTTAAAAAGTATTTATCGTGAAAACGCTTCTGCTTTTATTCTGAAACTCTTCTTTGATGCAAAATCAGATGAGATTATTAAAATCTATTCTGAAGCTTTCCCTAATGAAAAAGCAAGAATTGCTAAAACATTAATTGAGATTGATCCTTCTCACTCCACAAAATATCAAGCGATTACCAATTCATCAGAAGGCGGCAGTAGATGATAAAAAGTTTACACATTCAAAATTACGCTTTATTAAAAAACGTATTTATTGATTTTACAGATGGGTTTACTGTAGTTTCAGGAGAAACAGGAGCAGGTAAATCAATTATGTTGGATGCTTTATCATTACTTTTAGGAAAAAGAGTAGAGCGCTTTTCAGCAGATGAAAATAGATCTAAAAGTACTATTGAGGCTATCTTTATTATTGATAGTTCTAAAAAGCAATTCTTTATAGATAATGATTTAGATTTTGAAGAAGAAACTGTAGTTAGGCGGGAGATAAATGCAATTGGAAAAAGTAGAGCGTTTATTAATGATACACCTGTTTTATTGCAAGTGTTAACTGTCTTCGGAAAACAAATTATTGAAATTCATTCTCAACATCAGTCCGTATTATTAAAAGATGAGCAAGCTCAATTTTTATTAATTGATCAGTTTGCAAAATCAGAAAAAGAACTAGCAAGCTACCATAAAGAGTTAAAACAATATACTTATTTAGTTTCAGCATTAAATACCATTAAAAAATCAGGTAGTCTATCTTCATCAGAGCTAGAGTTTTTACAATTCCAGTTTAAGGAATTAGATACTGCAAATCTGATAGAAAACGAAAAAGAAGAAATAGAAAATAATATCTCATTATTGGAGAATATTGATGGAATCTCAAATGCTATTGCTGAGGGAGAACATTATTTGAACAACGAACAAGGAGTCTTTACTTCTTTAAGTGTTGTTAAGAGAAAATTGATTGTATTTGATACTTTTAGTGAATTATCATTAAGATTAGAGGCTGTGCTTATAGAATTGAATGATATTAATGCAGAATTATCAGATATAAATAATAAGTTAAAAGCTGATCCTGAACAATTAGTAAAGTTAAATAATCGTTTGGACGTATTGAATAATTTATTACTAAAACACAGAAAACAATTTATTGAAGAGTTGATAGATTTAAAGCATGAGATTGAGCAAAAAATTAATCTCTCATCTTCATTTGAAGTACAAGTAATTTCAAAACGGAAAGAAATAGAAAAACAGATTTTAGTTTTAAAAGCTGCTGCTGATGTTTTAAATAAAAAACGAAATCAGGTTTTACCAAGAATAAAACAACAACTACAGGCTCATTTGCAGCAATTAGGAATGCCTTATGCTAATTTTGAAGTAGTATTTACTGAAACTGATCAGTTTTATCAAAATGGAAACACAACTATTTCCTTTTTGTTTTCGGCCAATAAAGGAAGTGCTTTGCAAGAAGTCTCTAAAGTTGCTTCAGGGGGTGAGCTTTCCAGGTTAATGTTGGCTATAAAGTACATAGCTGCTCAGTTGTCAAAAGTAAATATCCTTGTTTTTGATGAAATTGATACTGGTGTAAGTGGTGAAATTGCAAGTTTAATGGGAGATATGATGCTTAAAATTAGTAAAGAAAATCAGCTGATAGCAATATCGCACTTACCACAAATAGCTTCCAAAGCAAATAATCATCTAAAGGTAGTAAAAAGGGTTATTGACAGTAATACTGTTTCGGATGTTATTGCTTTAAATAAACAGCAGAGAGTAGAAGAAATAGCAAAATTATTAAGTGGTAAAAAATTAACAAAGGCAGCATTTGATAATGCTGAAGAGTTATTAAATCAATAAGTTTATATTTGCAAAATAAATTACACAAAATGGCAAACAATATTTTAAAAGGAAAGAGAGGGATTATTTTTGGTGCATTAGATAGTAAATCTATAGCTTGGAAAGTTGCACAACATGCACATGCTGAGGGCGCAAAATTTGTACTTACAAATGCACCTATCGCTTTGCGAATGGGTACAATTAATGAACTAGCAGAAGAAACTGGCTCAAAGGTTATTCCAGCTGACGCAACTTCAATGGAGGACTTAAAAGTTCTATATGAAGGAGCTATGGAGGAACTAGGGGGGAAGATTGATTTTGTACTTCATTCAATTGGGATGTCAGTAAATGTTCGTAAGGGGAAAGCTTACTATGAACAAAACCATGATTGGACTATGAAGGGATATGATGTTTCTGCTTTGTCTTTTCATAAAACTATGCAAGCTGCCTGGGAATTAGATGCTTTAAGTGAATGGGGTTCAGTTGTTGGACTTTCTTACATTGCTGCTCAAAGAGTATTCCATACATATAACGATATGGCAGACAACAAGGCTATGTTAGAATCTATCGCAAGAAGTTTTGGATACCATTACGGAATAAGAAGAAATGTGAGAGTAAATACAATTTCTCAATCACCAACGGATACTACTGCTGGTAGTGGAGTAGCTGGTTTTGATGGTTTTTATAGGTTTGCAAATGATCTTTCTCCTTTAGGAAATGCTACATCTGATGAGTGTGCTGATTATTGCATTTCTATGTTTTCTGATTATACAAGAAAAGTAACTATGCAAAATTTATTTCATGATGGAGGTTTCTCTTTCACTGGAATGAGTGAAACAGCAATGGCTACCTATCTAAAAGTAATGGAAGATGAAAAAGAAGTTTCTGATAAAAAATAATTACAATTTATTTCATATAAAAAAAGCCCACTTTTCAGTGGGCTTTTTTATTAGTCTTTTTTGACTGACTTTTTTGGTTTTGCCTTAGGCTTAGTTATTTTCATTGTTAAAGCAGACTTTTCCTTGTTTAAACTAACTTTAATTGTATCGCCTTCTTTTATATGAGCATTTATTATCTCTTCTGATAACGGATCTTCAAAATATTTTTGAATAGCTCGCTTTAATGGTCTTGCGCCAAATTTAGAATCAAATCCTTTATCAGCAATAAAATCTTTAGCTTCTTCTGATATTTTAACGGTATATCCAAGTGTATCTATACGTTTTAATAAACTATCCATTTCAATATCTATAATTTTATCAATATCTTTTTTCTCTAAACTATTGAATACAATTACATCATCAATTCTATTTAAAAATTCTGGTGCAAAAGCTCTTTTTAATGCTTTTTCAATCACTCCTTTTGAGTGAGAGTCAGAATTATTAATTTTAGCTGCAGTGTTAAACCCTATACCTTGTCCGAAATCTTTTAATTGACGAGCTCCAATATTTGAAGTCATGATAATAATAGTATTCTTGAAACTAATTTTTCTTCCTAAGCTATCGGTCATCTGTCCATCATCTAATGCTTGTAATAAAATATTAAATATATCAGGGTGTGCTTTTTCAATTTCATCAAGTAAGATAACTGAATAAGGCTTTCTTCTTACTTTTTCCGTAAGTTGTCCGCCTTCTTCATAGCCTATATATCCAGGAGGAGCTCCAACCAATCTACTTACTGCAAATTTCTCCATGTATTCACTCATGTCTAAGCGGATAAGTGATTCTTGTGAGTCAAACATTTCTTCTGATAAAGCTTTAGTAAGTTGCGTTTTTCCAACCCCTGTAGGTCCTAAAAAGATGAATGAACCAATTGGTTTGTTTGGGTCTTTTAGTCCAACTCTATTCCTACGAATAGCTTTTACAACTTTCTCAACAGCTTCATCTTGCCCAATAATTTTAGCTTTAATGCTTTCTGTCATTGATGAAAGCTTCTTTCTTTCTTGTGAGGCAATTCTGTTTACAGGAATACCAGTCATTATTGAAACTACATCTGCAACATTTTCTTCTGATACAGTTTCCTTATGTGCTTTTAATTCTTTTTCCCATATATCTTTAGCGTGTTCAAGTTGAGCGGTGAGTTTCTTTTCACTATCTCGTAATTCAGCTGCTATTTCAAATTTCTGCTTTTTGATAGCGCCTTTTTTCTGTAATGTAATTTCTTCAAGATTAGACTCTAATTTTATAATATTTACTGGAACTTTAATATTAGTTATATGTACTCTTGATCCTGCTTCATCTAATGCATCAATAGCCTTGTCAGGTAAAAATCGATCATTCATGTACCTGTCAGTTAATATCACGCAAGCTTTAATTGCTTCAGCAGTATAACTTACATTATGATGTTCTTCATATTTAAATTTTATGTTTGAAAGTATTTCTATTGTTTCATCAATTGAAGTAGGCTCTACCATTACCTTTTGAAATCTTCTTTCTAATGCGCCATCCTTTTCGATATGTTGACGGTATTCGTCAAGGGTCGTTGCGCCAATACATTGTAGCTCTCCTTTTGCTAAGGCTGGCTTAAACATATTGGAAGCATCTAATGAACCTGAAGCGCCTCCAGCTCCAACTAAAGTATGTATTTCATCAATGAATAAAATGATGTCAGGATTTTTCTCTAATTCACTAATGATTCCTTTCATTCTTTCTTCAAATTGTCCTCTGTACTTAGTTCCAGCAACTAAAGCGGCTAAGTCAAGCATTACAATTCTTTTGTTGAATAAAACTCTTGAAACTTTCCTTTGTACTATTCTAAGTGCTAAGCCTTCAGCGATAGCGGATTTTCCCACTCCTGGTTCTCCAACTAAAATTGGATTATTTTTTTTTCTTCTGCTTAGTATCTGTGATACTCTTTCAATTTCTTTGTGTCTTCCTACAACAGGGTCTAGCCTTCCTTCATTAGCGTATTTTGTTAAATCCCTTCCAAAATTATCCAAAACAGGAGTAAGGCTTTTGGAAGTTGATTTTGGTTTTTCAATTTTTGATGAGCCAAAAACATCATCATCCTCTTCATTTTCATCATCTTCAAAAGAATCATCATGTTTTGAGATAATATCAATATTATGAGAATCATATTCTTCTAAAATAATTTCATAATTAAGGTGTAAGTGCTTGAAGGATATCGTAACAATATTGCTTTTGTCAAGTAGGATTGCTAGTAGAACATGAATTGTTTTTATCTCATCTTCTCCTAAGTTTTTACGCTCCATTATTGATTTTTTAAGAATGCGTTCTGTTTGTTTCTTAAAATCGATACTGTCTTTATCAACATTTACTCTACTTTCTCTTTTGGTAATATTACTTTCAATGATAACGCGTAAGTCTTTAGGGTCTATTCCTAAACCTTTTAATGTGTCTATTGCAGTTCCTCCACCTTCACGCAGGATGCCTAAAAACAAATGTTCAACACCTATGCTTTCGCCTCCTAATCTAATTACCTCTTCTCTTACATAGGTAAAAACATCCTTCATTCTACTTGAAAATCCTGTATTCATAACTTGTTGTTTTAATTTGATCTAAAATCTGTTGCAAGATACTTACTAAAAACCGATACTCTACAATAGTATTCCTTCATTTTTTTTAACAAATATTGTTCATAACTTATAAGGTAAAAAAGAAGCGTTTTACTATTATTAAATACGTAAATTTCTTTTATTTGTTACCTTAACGTAAAAAAGAAAAATATATGTCATTAGGCGAAAAAATTATTCCTATTAATATTGAAGAAGAGATGAAATCAAAGTACATTGATTATTCAATGTCAGTTATTGTCTCAAGAGCTTTACCAGATGTGAGAGATGGGTTAAAACCAGTACATAGAAGGGTTTTGTTTGGAATGCATGAGTTAGGTATTAAATCTAATACAGCTTATAAAAAATCAGCAAGAATTGTTGGGGAGGTTTTAGGTAAATTTCATCCTCATGGTGATACTTCAGTTTATGATGCTATGGTTCGTATGGCTCAGCCTTGGAGTTTGCGTTATATGTTAGTTGATGGGCAAGGGAATTTTGGTTCTGTTGATGGAGATAATCCTGCTGCAATGCGTTATACAGAGGCTAGAATGCGTAAAACAGCAGAAGATATGCTGCTGGATATAGATAAAGAAACAATTGATTGGAACTTAAATTTTGATGATACATTAAAAGAACCATCAGTTTTACCAGCAAGATTACCTGCTTTACTTTTAAACGGTGCGACTGGTATTGCTGTAGGTATGGCAACTAATATGCCCCCACATAACATTACTGAGATTGTCAATGGTACTCTTGCTTATATTGAAAAGAGAGGTGATTTAGAAATTGCTGATTTAATGGAACATGTAAAAGCACCTGACTTCCCAACAGGAGGAACAATTTATGGTTATGATGGTGTGCGTTCTGCTTTTGAAACGGGTAGAGGGCGTATTGTCATAAGAGCTAAGGTTCGTTTTGATGAGTCAGGCACTAGAGAGCAAATTATTGTTGATGAGATTCCGTATATGGTGAATAAAGCCAATATGATTAAGCAAACTGCTGATTTAGTAAATTCTAAAAAATTGGATGGAATTGCTGATATTAGAGATGAATCTGATAGAAATGGAATGCGTATTGTTTATGATTTAAAGCGTGATGCAATTCCTAATATTGTGTTAAATAAACTATACAAGTACACTGCTCTACAGTCTTCATTTTCAGTAAATAACATTGCTCTTGTAAAAGGAAGGCCACAATTGTTAAACTTAAAAGAATTAATTGGTCATTTTGTAGATCATAGGCATGAAGTTTTAGTAAGAAAAACAAAATATGAATTAGCAGCAGCTGAAAAAAGAGCGCATATTTTAGAAGGTTTATTAATTGCACTAGATAATTTAGATGCAGTTATTAAATTGATTCGTTCTTCTCGTACTCCAGAAGATGCAAGAAATGGATTGATTAATAATTTCCAATTATCAGAAGTACAATCAAGAGCTATTTTGGACCTAAGGTTACAAAAACTTACTGGTCTTGAGATGGATAAGATAAAAGCTGAGCATGCTGAAATAATGGAAAGAATTGTGCAATTAAACTTAATTTTATCTGATGAAGGTTTAAGGTTCACAATGCTTGCTGATGATTTAAAAGAAGTAAAAGAGAAGTATGGTGATGAAAGAAGGTCTAATATTGAATACTCTTCTTCAGAAGTAAGTATTGAAGATATGATACCAAATGAGGAAGTATTAATTACTATTTCACATTTAGGATATATTAAAAGAACATCATTAAGTGAATACAGATCTCAAAATAGAGGAGGAGTAGGGAGTAAAGGAGCAACTACTAGAGATGAAGATTTTGTTGAAGAAATGGTAATGGCAAATAATCATGATTATATGTTATTTTTTACTGAGCAAGGAAGGTGTTTCTGGTTAAAAGTATATGAAATTCCTGAAGGAGGGAAAACAGCTAAGGGTAGAGCTATTCAGAATATGATTAACTTACCTAAGGATGATAAGGTTATGGCTTACATCAATACTAAGGACTTAAAAGATGAGGAATACATTAATTCTCACTATATAGTGATGTGTACTAAGAAAGGAGTTATCAAAAAGACTTCATTAGAACAATACTCTCGTCCTAGAACAAATGGAATTAATGCAATTACTATCCGTGAAGGTGATCAATTGTTAGAAGCTAAAATGACTACTGGTAATTCTCAAATTATGATGGCTGTTAAATCTGGTAAATCTATCCGTTTTGAAGAAGAAAAAGTAAGGTCAATGGGTCGTACTGCTGCAGGGGTAAGAGGAATTAGATTACCTTCAGAGGATGATGAAGTTGTAGGAATGATTTGTATCAATGATATGGAATCATCTGTTTTAGTAGTTTCAGAAAATGGATACGGTAAGCGTTCAGCTGTTGAAGATTATAGAATTACTAATAGGGGAGGTAAAGGAGTTAAAACCATTAATGTCACTGAGAAAACAGGTGGCTTAATTGCTCTTAAAAATGTTACTGATGCGGATGATTTAATGGTAATTAATAAATCAGGTATTACTATTAGAATTGGTGTAGATACTTTAAGAGTAATGGGTAGAGCAACTCAAGGAGTCAAGATTATTAGATTAAGAGATGAGGATAGTATAGCTTCAGTTGCTAGTGTTTCCAAATGGGAAGAGGAGGAAGAATTGTTATTAGATGAAGAAGGAAATGTAATTGAAAATGAAATAGTTGATGCTATTGAAAATGAAGAGA
>CATEYX010000096.1 GCA_949511925.1 Cryomorphaceae bacterium
CCAAGTCCTTTTGCTACTAGTTTCCAATCTATTCCTTTTCGGTTGCGCGAAAAAGCAAAGGCAATAAGTAATAGTGAAAAGATACCTAAAATCCCTCTTAAAAGAGATTCAAAAGAAAAGCCTGCTGTTTGAATTATTTCATTCATCTAGTTTTGGTTTCTTTTTTTTATTTCATCTCTTAATTCAGAAGCTTTTTCATAATCTTCTTCCTGAATTGCAGCAACTAATAGTTTTTTTAATTTTTCTAACCCAAAGGTTGATATATTGTCATCCTCCATGGTTTTATCTTCCTCTCCATCCAATGAAAATTCTTCATCTTTTTCTCTAGCACTATTAATAATAATTCCTGCTCGAGCTAGAATATCCTCATAAGTAAAAATTGGGCAACCATATCGTATTGCTATAGCTATAGCATCTGAAGTTCTGGCATCAATTTCTACTTCTTCTCCGCTAATTGTATGCTTACAGTGGAAGGAAGCATGAAAAATACCTTCAATTAAAGTATGAATAATAATTTTTTGAACTGTAATATCAAAGCTGTCACCCAAAGTTTTTAATAAGTCATGAGTTAAAGGTCTGTTTGGCTCTTCTGTTCCGTCAAGTGCAATAGCAATTGAACGCGCTTCACACCAACCAATTACAATAGGGAGTTGCCTTTTTCCAATTGTTTCGTTCAATAACAATACATAGGCATTGTTCTGAGAATCACTTTGCCTAATTGCAGATATGTCTAATTGAACAAACTCCATAGTTTAACCTCTAAGTTGTTTAATTTCTTCAATAAGTTTTGGGACTACTTCAAATGCATCACCAACTATTCCGTAATCAGCTGCCTTAAAGAAAGGAGCTTCAGGGTCAGTATTAATAGCAACTATAACTTTGGATGAATTAATTCCTGCTAAGTGCTGAATAGCTCCTGAAATTCCAATTGCAAAATAAAGATCGGCCGCTACTGCTTTTCCTGTTTGACCTACATGTTCACCATGAGGTCTCCAACCAATATCAGATACTGGTTTCGAGCAAGCAGTTGCAGCTCCTAAAAGATCAGCTAATTCCTCAATCATTCCCCAATTTTCCGGTCCTTTCAATCCTCTACCTGCTGAAACAACAATTTCAGCTTCTGATATGGATATTTTACCACTTGTTGTTTCTTTTCCTTCAATAGTAATTGCTCCTTTTTCATTAGTTGAATCTTCTTTGATAGTACAATTTCCGCCAGTTTCAATTAGCTTAAACGAGTTAGGTGCTATAGCTAAAATTGCAGTTGCTGTATTTACAGTTGCTAATTCAATTGCTTTTGAGGAAAATGCTTGTCTTTTTACTTGTAATGGGCTTGCACTTTCTGATAAAGTAATTACATTACTTACTATTCCTGCTTTAAGTTTTGCAGATAGCCTTGGAGCAATCATTTTTGCAGTATTAGTATTTGAAAATATTAATATATTTGAGTCATTTACTATTTTTGCAATTGCATTCGTTGCTGCCTGACTATCTCCTTTTTCAATAGCATTGCAAGAAATTACTTTACTAACGCCATAGTTTCCTAATTTAGTTAACTCATCATTACTAACTTTACCTAAGGAAATTGCAACAACTTCTGTTCTTAATAATTTAGCAGTTTCACTTGCGTAAGAGGCTGCTTCAAAAGTGCTTTTTCTAAAACTTCCTTCCCAACTCTCGGTATATACTAATATTGACATCTCTATAAATTCTTTTTAATTAAATAACTTTTGCTTCATTGTGTAGTAATCTTACTAGTTCAGCTATATTGTCAGCCTCTACTAGTTTACAGGCTCCTTTTTCAGCTGGTTTTTCAAAGCTAATTGAAGTTGTTAAACTTTCTGCTGTTGAGGCTTCAATTACCTCTAAAGGTTTTGATCTTGCTTGCATAATACCTCTCATATTAGGAATTCTTAAAGCGGATTCTTCAACCAATCCTTTCTGCCCTCCAATTACTAAAGGTAGGTTAGCTGATAAATTTTCTTTTCCCCCATCAATCTCTCTGCTTATTTTAGCCTCATTTCCTACAATTTCTAATCCATTGCATGCATTTACAAAAGGAAGGTCAAGCATATCAGCAATCATGGCCGGTACAGCACCTCCATTATAATCTAATGATTCTTTTCCTGCTATAATTAAATCAGTAGGATTTTCTTTTAGATAATTTGCTATTTCTAATGCTGTAGTGTAGCTATCCGTAGCTGTTTTGTTAATTCTTACAGCACTATCAGCTCCTATAGCTAATGTTTTTCTTATTATAGGTTCAGTATTAGCATCTCCTACTGTGATAACTTTCACTGTCCCTCCATTTTCTTCTTTCAATACCATTGCTTTAGTCAATCCAAATTCATCATTAGGATTGATTACAAATTGTATTCCGCTAGAATCAAATTTGGTATTATTTTCAGTAAAATTTATTTTTGATGTAGTATCAGGGACACTACTTATGCAAACTACAATATTCATCTTTTATTTTGATTTGATTAAATAAGATTGCAAACTTAATAAAATGCTATAAAATGAACTTGAATTTTGTGTATAAAAATCAGATATATGGATTAAATAGTCCTGATATTATGCTGTTTGTATAAAAATACTATTTTTGCAATCCATTTTAAAATAATTAAACTAAAATAAAGAATATGGAATCAATGATGATTTATATGCCGATAATCATGGCACTTGTAGGATTAGCCTATATGATGGTGAAGAAATCTTGGGTAATGAAACAAGATGCTGGAAATGGAAAGATGAAAGAAATTTCTGACCATATATATGAGGGAGCTTTAGCTTTCTTAAATGCTGAGTACCGACTACTAACAATTTTTGTTATTTGTGTAAGTATATTACTATTTATTGTTTCAACAATAGTGCCTTCTACACACTGGCTTATAGTAATTGCTTTTATTTTAGGTGCATTTTTCTCAGCTTTAGCTGGAAATATGGGGATGAAAATTGCTACTAAAACAAATGTTAGAACAACACAAGCTGCTCGTACAAGTTTGCCAAATGCATTAAAAGTATCTTTTGGTGGTGGTACTGTAATGGGCTTAGGGGTTGCTGGTTTAGCTGTATTAGGATTAACAGTATTCTTTATTGCTTTCTATAATTACTTTATGGGTGGTGTTTGGACTAATACTCATGATATGACTATCGTATTAGAAACGTTAGCTGGTTTTTCATTAGGGGCTGAATCTATTGCTTTATTTGCAAGAGTAGGTGGTGGTATTTACACTAAAGCTGCTGATGTTGGTGCTGATTTAGTAGGTAAGGTTGAAGCTGGTATACCTGAAGATGATCCAAGAAACCCTGCAACAATTGCAGATAATGTTGGTGATAATGTTGGTGATGTTGCTGGTATGGGGGCTGATTTATTTGGTTCGTATGTTGCAACAGTTTTAGCTGCAATGGTTTTAGGAAACTATATTATTGAAGTAAATGATATTAATATATTTAAAGGTTTTGGTTCTATTGGACCTATCTTATTGCCAATGTCAATTGCTGGTGTTGGGATTGTTATTTCTTTATTAGGCACTATGTTGGTTGGTATTAAGAATAATGATGCAAAAGAATCAGAAGTAATGGCTGCTTTAAACAAAGGGAATTGGTTTTCAATTGCTTTAGTTGCAGTTTCTTGTTATGGTTTAGTTACATGGATGTTGCCTGAAACTATGAAAATGAATTTCTTTGAAACAGGAGGGAATGTATTGAAAGATATTACAGCAATGCGTGTATTTTATGCTACAATTGTTGGTTTAATTGTTGGGGCTGTTATTTCTTCTGTTACTGAATACTATACTGGTTTAGGTAAAAAACCAATCTTAAATATTGTAGAAAAATCAGCTACAGGCGCAGGAACAAATATTATTGCAGGACTTGCAACAGGTATGATTTCTACTTTTCCAACTGTTATTTTATTTGCAATGGCAATTTGGTCTTCATATGCATTTGCAGGTTTTTATGGTGTTGCTATGGCAGCATCAGCAATGATGGCAACTACTGCAATGCAGTTAGCTATTGATGCTTTTGGTCCTATTGCTGATAATGCTGGAGGTATTGCTGAGATGAGTGAGCAAGATCCTATCGTTAGAGAAAGAACAGATATTTTAGATTCAGTTGGTAATACAACAGCTGCAACTGGTAAAGGTTTTGCTATTGCTTCTGCAGCATTAACATCTTTAGCATTATTTGCTGCATATGTTACTTTTACTGGTATTGATGGAATTAATATTTTTAAAGCCCCAGTTTTAGCAATGTTATTTATTGGTGGAATGGTTCCTGTTGTATTCTCTGCTCTAGCAATGAATGCAGTAGGTAAAGCAGCAATGGAAATGGTTTATGAGGTAAGAAGACAGTTTAAAGAAATTCCTGGAATTATGGAAGGAACTGGGAAGCCAGAATATGATAAATGTGTTGAAATTTCTACTAAAGCTTCTTTAAGAGAAATGATGTTGCCAGGTTTGTTAACTATTGGGTTCCCATTAGTTATTACTTTCCTGCCAATGTTATTTGGAATGGATAAATTAATGATTGCTGAAATGCTAGGTGGATATATGGCTGGAGTTACAGTAAGTGGAGTGCTTTGGGCAATTTTCCAAAACAATGCTGGTGGTGCTTGGGATAATGCTAAAAAATCATTTGAAGCTGGTGTGATGATTAATGGTGAGATGACGCATAAAGGTTCTGCTGCTCATGAAGCTGCAATTACTGGAGATACTGTTGGTGATCCTTTTAAAGATACTTCTGGTCCTTCTATGAATATCCTAATTAAATTAACGTGTTTAATTGGTTTAGTAATTGCTCCAATCTTAGGAGAAGGTACAGCTACTCATACTGAACAAGAATCTACAGTTGAAATGACTATTGAAACTATTGAAGAAGTAGCCATTCAGGATATTGAAGTAGAAATAGCTAATGAAAATAATAATGTAATTGCAACTGAAGATGAGTCTTCAGCTGTAATAATTGAAGATAAAAAATAAAATTATGAAAAATTTATTAAATATTTTAGGAGCTTTTTTGCTTTCTATTACTATTATCTCATGTGGTAGTGATGCTGAAAGCTCTACTGACAAAACAGAAAATCCACTTGACTTTTCGATAATGAAAGTTTCAATTGACTCTAAGCTGAGTGACTATACAGTTGAAGAAGATGGAATATTCCATAATGCTATGATTGACAACAAATCAGTTCGTCTTTCAGTTGAATTATCTGATGATGAAACTATAATTCATGAACTAGTTAGGAGTTTACAAGAAAACAACTCTTCAATTAAAAGAACTGAAAACAGTGAATTATTTGTAAACAAAAATGCAAATGGTAGTGATTATAAGTTTACTAGTGAAGTAAACCTTATTGTAGGAGAAGTCATACATAATGCTATATTATACTACAATGCCGAAATAAATAATCTGAATGGATTATTGGAAATTAATATAGATGGCACTAAGGTTTATATGATTTTCAAAGGGAAAAAAGAAAGAAAGTAATAAAAATACTTGTCATTAAAAAACCATTCAATTTATTGAATGGTTTTTTTATGCTTTAAAAGCTAGATATTAGAATAGACCATTAATTTGAGCATCTATCTTTTCAATAATACTTCCTAGATCTTCTTCATTTTCTGCAAAGTCTAAATCATCTACCTCAATTATTAAAATTTTCCCTTTTGAGTATTCGCCAATCCAGGCCTCATATCTTTCATTGAGTCGGGTTAAATAGTCTAAACGGATACTATTTTCATATTCTCTTCCTCTTTTTTGTATTTGTTCAACCAACTTAGGGACTGAAGCCCTTAAGTAGATTAATAAATCTGGACCTTCAATGAAGCTATCCATTAGGTTAAATATTTCCATGTAATTTTCGAAATCCCTTGAGCTCATGAGTCCCATAGCATGTAGGTTGGGCGCAAAGATTTTAGAATCTTCATAGATAGTTCTATCTTGAATGTAAGTTTTTCCACTTTCTTTGATTTCAACAATTTGTCTGAAACGGCTATTTAAGAAATACACTTGTAAGTTAAATGACCATCTTTGCATGTCCTTGTAAAAATCATTTAAGTAAGGATTATTTTCAACATCTTCATAATGTGCTTCCCACTTATAATGTTTAGATAGTTTAGTAGTTAAGGTCGTTTTCCCAGAACCAATATTTCCTGCAATTGCTATGTGCATATATAAAATTTTCGTCTAAAATAAAAAAAGTTACTTTACTGCATGCTTGAAATGTCACTTAGCCACTATTTTTGTTGAAAACTTCTAGTGAAGTGCTAGAATTTCTTCAACAATCTTACGGTCGTTACTGAGTCTTGGTATTTTGTATTGACCACCAAGTCGATTATTTTGTTTTAGCCACATGTAAAATTCATTGTTTTTAATGACTATTATTTCTGGCAGGTTGAGTACTAAGTTTTGAATTCTTTTTGCTGCATAGTCAGAATTTAATGCTTGCAAGGCTGTGTCAAGGTCAGTTTTAAAATCTTCTATATCTTGTGGTTCTTTGCTGAACTCTATGAGCCATTGATGTCCTCCTGAATTTTCATTAATATAAATAGGAGCGACAGTATAGTCTTTTATTAAAGCATTGTGTTTTTTACAAACTTTAATCAGTGCTTTGTCAGTATTCTCTATAATTAATTCTTCACCAAATGTGTTGAGAAAGCTTTTAGTGCGACCAACAATTTTAATTCTGAAAGGAGTAAGGTTCGTAAAACAAACTACATCTCCAATCAAATACCGCCAAAGCCCACCATTGGTACTTATTACTAAGGCGTATTCAGTATTGAGTTGTACATCTTTTAAATTAATAGTTTCTAAAATTCCTTTTTTGTATTCCTGCATAGGAATGAATTCATAAAAAATACCATAATCTAGCATTAACAGTAGGCCTTCTGATGGGTTTTTATCTTGTATTCCCATAAATCCTTCTGAGGCATTATATCCTTCTAAGTAGTTCATTTTTTTAGATGGAATAAGAATTTTGAATTGTTCTTTGTAGGGTTCAAAGTTTACGCCCCCATGCATATAGAGCTCTAATTTTGGCCAAACTTCACTTATATTTTTTTTGCCACTTATTGCTAGTACACGCTTTAGTAGAATTAACATCCATGAAGGTACTCCTGTCAAATTTGTAATATTTTCCTTTACAGCTTGCTGGGCAATACGATCTAATTTATCTTCCCAATCTTCCATAAGAGCAGTTTCAATATCAGGCACTCTGTGGTAGTTTACCCAAAATGGAAATTCATCTAAGAGGATAGCTGATAAATCACCATCTTTATAATCTCCTTTCTCGGACTCTTTTATTGTCCCGCCTAGCATTAGCCCTTTCCCGTTATACATATCGGAAAATGGAAAGTTATTTCCATATAATGATAACATATCTTTCCCCCCTTTAAAATGACATTCTTTTAAGGATTCTTTCGTAACGGGAATGAATTTACTTTTTGCGTTTGTTGTTCCTGAAGACTTGGAAAACCATTTTATTTTCCCTGGCCAAAGTACATTTTGATCCCCATTTCTTGCTCTTTTAATGTATACTGAAAACTCCTCATATGCTCTAATAGGGATATTATTTCTGAAATGAGAGTATTTAGTTATTGAGTTGAAATGATGTTCCTTCCCAAATACAGTATTCTTTCCTTTTGAAATAAGATTGTCAAAAACCTTCTTTTGAGTCTTTATTGGGTTCATGCAGAATTCCTCAATGTTATGAATACGTTTTTGCATCATAAATGAAAGAATAGAATTTTTAACAGAAAACTGGTTCAATTTTGGTATTTTTAAGGATTGAAAAATACAAAAATATATGTTGAGAGATACACTTAAAAGAATGGATACTGAACTGAATGATGTGGTGCATTATACGCTAGACATTCATGGTGTTAGTCATAAGATGAACGATTATATTGGTAAAAAAATTAAGATTGTTTGGAGTGGGGTTGTTATTTGTCAGTGTGGTAAAAAGTCTGATAAATTTTATCGTTCGGGTTATTGTTATAAATGTTTCTGGGAATCGCCTTTGGCTTCTCAGAGTATTTTTAAACCTGAATTATGTACAGCTCATTTAGGAATTGAGGAAAGAGATTTGGAATGGGAAAAAGAATTTCAACTTGCACCTCACTATGTATACTTAGCCAACTCAAGTGGAATAAAGGTTGGTATAACAAGAGGTACACAAGGAGTAATAAGATGGATGGACCAAGGGGCAAGCCAAGCAATATTACTAGCTGAAGTGCCCAATAGAAGATTTTCAGGTGATATTGAGGTGTCTCTAAAACGTTTTGTGGCTGATGTAACCAATTGGCGTAAGATGCTTTCTGGAACTCCAGAACCTGTGGACTTAGTGCAAATGAAAGAGGAACTTTCTGACCATGTTCCTGAAGAATTAAAGCAGTATATATTGTCTGACAATACAGTAACTGAGATTATCTATCCAGTAACACAATATCCTATAAAAATAAAAAGTGTAAAGTTGGAGCGTACTCCAATTATTGAAGGTACACTTTTAGGAATTAAAGGACAATACTTATTATTAGATGGGGATAGAGTTTTTAATATTCG
>CATEYX010000097.1 GCA_949511925.1 Cryomorphaceae bacterium
CTAATGGAAACTCGGCATCAATATATTTGGTAATTGCGCAAACTGATCCTTCTTTAGGTCATAAAGGAATTAATGCTTTTATAGTTGAAAAAGAATCCGAGGGCGTTATTGTCGGTAAAAAAGAAGATAAGTTAGGAATTAGAGGTTCAGATACACATTCAATCATGTTTAATGATGTTCAGGTTCTAAAAGGAAATAGAATTGGAGAGGATGGCTTTGGTTTTTCTTTTGCCATGAAGACTCTCTCAGGAGGAAGGATTGGTATTGCAGCTCAAGCATTAGGAATAGCCTCTGGTGCATATGAACTAGCTCTTGAATACTCTAAACAAAGAAAAGCATTTGGAAAAGAAATTTCTAGACACCAAGCTATTGCTTTTAAATTAGCTGATATGGCAACAGAGATTGATGCCGCTAGACTCTTATGATTAAGAGCAGCATGGTTAAAAGATAATGGTATGAATTATGATAGGGAAGGTGCAATGGCAAAAGTATTTGCTTCTGAGACCGCTATGAAAACAACAACAGAAGCTGTTCAGGTGCATGGTGGATATGGTTTTGTTAAAGAGTATCATGTTGAAAGATTAATGAGAGATGCTAAGATTACTCAAATATATGAAGGAACATCTGAGATTCAAAGAATTGTAATCTCTCGTTCTATTTTAAAATAATTATTATGAAAAAACTTATTTTATTATCATTTTCAATTTTACTCACATTTGGAATAAGCGCTCAAATTGATATTGATAAATCCAAAATCAACCCTGCTTATTTAAAGTTTTTGCCTTCTAATGCAAATCCAGAGGATTTGCGTCCATCTGATATCCCTTCAGAACAAGTATTAAAACAAATGGGACTTTCAGATGCTAAAATTTCTGAAGCAATGGATTATAAATTTAGTAAAGGTAAATATGCTAAAGGAGTTCAAGATACAATTATAGGGAATTCTAATCTTTCAAAATTTTATGAAAGTTTTGGGGATACTTTAACAATTGATACTACATCATATCCTAAAGCAAGAATTTATGGACAGGATATATTTAGAAATAATAAGCTTTCATTCTATCAAAAAGCATTGGATGCTAAAGCTCCTGAAAACTATAAGGTAGGGAGTGGAGATGAGATTTCTATTTCAGTATGGGGTTACTCGGAATTTTCTGAAAATTTATTAGTAGATGAAAGAGGATATATCACACCTAGTTCTTATGGTAGGATCTATGTGAAGGGTTTAACTTTCAAAAAAATGCGTTCATTACTAAAAAGTAAATTTGGTTCATTTTTGGATATGAAAAATTCTGAAATTGATGTTACTCTTTCTTATTCAAGAGTTATTACAGTGCACATTGTTGGTGAAGTTTATAATCCTGGTTCTTACACAATACCTGCAATCAACACAGCTTTTAATGCTTTAATTGCAGCAAATGGTCCTAATCAGTTAGGTTCGGTTCGTAATATTTATATTAAGCGTGATGGTAAAACAGTTGATTCTTTGGATGTATATCAGTTCTTGTTTAATCCAACTCGTTCACAAGATATATATATGCAAGATGGAGATTATTTATTTATTCCTCCAGCAAAACATATAGTAGAAGTGAAGGGAGCTGTTAATCGCCCTTACACTTATGAGGCAAAAACAGGTGAGTCTATCGCAGAGTTAATTAAATATGCTGGAGGTTATACTACTAATGCATTTAATGATGTATTGACATTAAAGCGTATTAATTATAATTCAGTAAAAGTAAATGATGTTCATATCGATCATGTCAATTCTACGACTGTCCAAAATGGTGATGAGATTGTTGTTAATACAATTTCTAATAAATTATCGAATGTAGTAAGCGTTAAAGGTAGTGTTGGTGTTTCTGGTGATTATGAGTTTATTCAAGGAGATCATTTATTGGATTTACTTCAAAGAGCTAAATGTATTGCTGAAAAAACATTTGTGGATAAGGTTTATATAGTCCGTTTGAATAAGGATAGAACGAAAACTCACATTACAGTTAATTTAGCAGCAATTTTGGAAGATCACAGTCATGTTGATAACATTCTATTGCAAGAATATGATATTGTAAATGTGCTTTCTGTTGATGATTTTGATGACGATTTTTCTGTATCAGTTTTAGGAGCTGTTAGAAAAGTGGGAAGCTTTGATTTTGGTGATGGAATGACTTTACAGGACGTTTTATTGCAGGCAGGAGGTTTAACAAGGCAAGCTGAAGGAAGTCGTGTAGAGGTAAGTAGAATAATGGATTATGATATTTCATCCAATAAGCTAAAGCCAAGAAGGAATGTTGTAAAAACAATTAAAATTGGAGATGATTTAATGCTAAGTAATAAAGCTGAGGAGTTTTTGTTACAGCCTTTTGATCAGATTTTTGTTAGAGAAAATCCAGATTTTGAAATCGCTAAAAATATTGTGTTGTTAGGGGAAGTTAAATATCCTGGAACTTA
>CATEYX010000098.1 GCA_949511925.1 Cryomorphaceae bacterium
TACAGTGGTTATTTGGAGATAATATAGAGGCGAAGGAAAATTTGATTACTAAAATTTTAGGAACATATTAAGGAGTTTTCTGTTTTAATAATATGAGTAAGAATAAAAATAAGTTGGCATAGGTTTACTGGTAATGTTTATCGGAATTGGTCAGATGTTTGCTGGATATATTTATCCAAATCAACCTTATGAAATAAATAAAGCTGTTGAAAAAGTACTTTAATTTTTAATATTTAGTGTAACAAATTATACAATTAGCATACTAATTATTAGATTAACCTGTCACTATTGAAATCAAAGCAAGAACATAACTTTATTGAGCTTTTGCAAAAGCATCAAAATATCGTGCACAAAATTTGTAGAATTTATACAGATAACGAGCACTCACACAAAGATTTATTTCAAGAAATAAGTATTCAGTTATGGAAATCATTCCCTAAATTTAGAGGAGACTCAAAATTTATTACATGGATGTATAGAGTAGGATTGAACACGGCAATTACCTTATATCGAAAATCATTGCGTAGAATAAAAAGTCAAGCTATTGAATCGGTGGCTTATAAACTATCTTATATAGAATATGATGATACAAAAGATCAGCGACTAAAGTTGATATATGAGGCTGTTAAAAAACTAAATGATATTGATAAAGGAATTATCTTTTTGTATTTAGAAAATAAAAACTATAAAGAGATTAGTGACACTCTAGGAATTAGCGAGGTCAATGCACGAGTCCGAATGAATCGTATTAAAACAAAATTAAAAACTCAATTAAACTCTTAATTATGGATGAATTAGAGCTATTAAAAAAAGATTGGGATACGTCTAAACAAAACTATCCAAATCTGAATAAAGAAGAAATTTACAAGTTAATATCTAAACGGTCTTCCTCTATTGTAAAATGGATTTTCATTATTAGTGTCTTAGAATTTATTCTTTGGACAATTCTAAGTTTTAGCTTGGATAGCTCTAATATTACAATAGAAAAAATACAGAGTTATGATTATGGATTCATATACTATCTATTTGTTGGTATTAGCTATATTGTTCTATTCGGATTTATGTATTTATTTTACAAAAACTATAGAAATATTTCTGTTACAGAAAACACGAAAATGCTTATGGAACGCATTTTAAAAACACGTAAAACAGTAAAACAGTATGTAATTTATAACATTACCGTTATGTATCTTGGAATTATCCTGGGGGTAATTATGGAGCTGTCAAATAATTCTGAAACACAAATTTTGATATCTGATATTAAATCTGAAGGAGAGAACGGTATCTATATATTTTACCTAATTGTGGCTGTTCTCAGCCTTATTGCTATGGCTCTTATAACAATATTATTCTTAGGATTTTACTACCTTATTTACGGCCTCTTATTGAAGCGTTTAAAGATAAATTATAAAGAACTTAAGAAAATAGTTGAATTAGAATAGGACTACCAATCCCTTTTTTTGTTAAGAGATTCGTTCTCTAACAAGGCCTCTTTTGAAATCACTTTTAAAAATGAGGAATGCTGTTCGATCGCAAACTCAATTTTTTCAACAATTTGATCAATAGACTCTACATCATAGTCGATGTCTAAGGGTGCTTTAATTTCCATAGATTGAAGGATGTTTTTTTTCTTAATACGTATACCTTTTTTATCGAATGAACGTCTAAATCCATCAATCACAATCGGAACTACAATGGGCTTGTAGCGTTTTATAATATGAGCAGTCCCTTTACGAATTGGCTTAAAAGGGGTTGTTGTACCCTGTGGAAACGTAATAACCCAACCATCATTAAGTGCTTTATTTATATTGGATATATCACTCATTTTGACTTGACGATTAACGTCCTCTCCTGATGACCTCCAAGTTCGCTCAATACTTATTGACCCAGCGTAAGCAAATATTTTTGGAAGAAACCCAGATTTCATTGTTTCTTTAGCAGCTACATAATAAATATTAAGCTTGGGGTTCCATAAATAACTCACATTTTTAATATTATCATCTCTCCCACTCAAGGCTGCATTAAAGACATGAAACATAGCTACTACATCTGCAAAATATGTTTGGTGATTAGAAATAAATAAAACGTTTGTATCAGGTAAATTTCTCAAAATATCTGAACCTTCAATTTGAAGTTCATTAAACCCACGATACCTTCGATGACTTAAAGTCCCAATAATGCGGATGATCCATTTCTTTAGAATCAGATATTGACCGAAGATATTTTTTTTAAATAATCCCATCTAAAATTTTAAAATTGGTTGTGCAAACCTAAGCTATTTTTTTAAAACTAAATTTAACATTGTTTTAATTTCTACCAGTACCATCGCTGTAGCACCCCATACAATTTGGCCTTTTAACTTAAAGGCTGGAACTGAATGTGTTGTACCATTAGCATCCAATATTTTGGAGGTAACTTCATAGTTGTCATTTAAAAAATCTGACAAAGGTACTTCAATAACCGCATCCACTTCAGACACTTGTAACTTGAATTTTAATTGCTTGTTTGAAATCCCGATAAACGGATGAACTTGAAAATTACTAGGTGGAATATAAATAGATGTTAACTCGCGTAAAACTGTAATTTTATCTGAAGAGACTCCAATTTCTTCCCAAGTTTCTCGCAGTGCAGTATCCAACAAAGAAGCATCATCAATTTCTGGCTTACCTCCAGGAAAACCAACTTGTGCAGAATGAATACCTTTATAAACTTTTCTTAGTATCAAGACTAAATTTGTTTCACCTGTACCACTAGGGTAAAACAAAGCAAGGACAGCTGCTAACTTTGCAGATTTCTGGGCTTCTTTAAAACGTTCAAGAAGATTTTCACGAAATGAAGGTGCCATTTTTAATTGCGTTTCGAGTCCTGGTAAACTAAGTTTATTTATTTGTGGG
The DNA here is from genome assembly GCA_949511925.1 of Cryomorphaceae bacterium. Classification (GTDB taxonomy): domain Bacteria; phylum Bacteroidota; class Bacteroidia; order Flavobacteriales; family BACL11; genus UWMA-0277. The sequence goes on from CATEYX010000098.1 coordinate 2,895, forward strand.
ATTACTTTTTCAAATGCTATAAATCTCATATATTGGAAATAAATTTATTATTACTATGCGCATCTTACTCATTTTCGTAATGAATCTTTTCTTGATCAGTTGTCAAGATAACAAAACCCGAGAGAAAACAAATGAAGGTATAGAAAATATTATGAAATCTGTTCAAAACGATTCTACTCAAGAGCCCACTAAAGCTGATCTTCTTTTGACAGAAAAGAATATTATGAACTTCTTATTAGACTATGGCAAAAAAAACAAAGAAAACACAGTTAGATTAACTACTGATTATGGTACTATTGATATTCTCTTGTTTGAGAATATTAAGTTTCATAGAGCTAATTTTATAATGCTTACCAAAAAAAAGTATTTTGACAACACTCAGTTTTACAGAGTCATTTCCAATTTTGTGATTCAGGGTGGTAATAGCGATGATCGTATTACTTTAAAAAAAAGACAAGCTATTGGGAAATATTTACTACCTAATGACCACGACAAAGGCTATAAGCACGACCGTGGCATGATTAGTATGCCTAGTAAAAATATTGAAAACCCCTATAAGAAAGCTTCACCCTTTGAGTTTTTTATTGTGCAACAACAACAAGGTGCTCACCACTTAGACGGGGACTACACAATTTTTGGAAAGGTTATAAGAGGAATGGATGTCGTCGATACTATTGCAACAGTTCCTACTGATAAATCCGATTGGCCACTTCAAAATATTTTTATAAGAGAAATTAAAGTTTTAAAATAATCCATAGTAAATTTTAAGTAAATTGTAGAACACAAAAAACATAAACTCATGAAAATTAATAAAACAAATTTGTTAGTAAAATTAGTCTTACTGGGAACTCTAACTATTATTAGTAGTTGTAAAAAAGAAATTAGTAATCACAACATCTTATTGCAAAAATGGCAAGGCCCTTATGGGGGCGTTCCAGCATTTGATAAGATGGATGTCAAAGATATTCAAGCTGCTGTTGAAAAAGGTATGGAACTTAATCTCTCTGAAATCGAAGCGATTGCAAATTCAAGTGAAGAACCAACCTTTGAAAATACGATTGAAGAAATGGAACGCTCGGGATCAGATTTAGGTCGTGTATTTGCTTATTATGGAATCATGAGTAGTAATGTATCAACTCCTGAGTTTAGAGAAATCCAATCTAATTTAGCACCTAAATTATCTGTATTCTCATCTACTATAAGTCAAAACAAAGCATTATTTACTAAGATTAAAACTGTTTATAACGCTTCATTAATAACTCCGCTTGAAGCTGACAAACAACGAGTTACGGCACTCACCTATAATAGTTTTGCCATGAAAGGTGCAGAGTTAGATTCAGAAAAGAAATTGAGATATGCAGCAATAGATAAAGAATTATCAACTCTCTATAATACGTTTTCAGATAATGTACTTCATGATGAAGAAAACTATGTTACATTCTTAACAGAAAATCAGTTAGCAGGTCTTTCTGAAGGTTTCGTAAAGTCTGCAGCAGCTATTGCTAATGAAAAAGGAAAAGAAGGTTTCTATGCAATTACAAATACACGTTCTTCAATGTCCCCTTTTCTAACCTATTCTAAAAATAGAGAACTTAGGAAAACCGTATGGACTAATTACTA
>CATEYX010000099.1 GCA_949511925.1 Cryomorphaceae bacterium
AATAAAGCTGAGGAGTTTTTGTTACAGCCTTTTGATCAGATTTTTGTTAGAGAAAATCCAGATTTTGAAATCGCTAAAAATATTGTGTTGTTAGGGGAAGTTAAATATCCTGGAACTTACACACTTTTATTCAAGGATGAAAAAATTTCTTCATTAATCAAAAGGGCAGGAGGGCTTACAAGGTATGCATTTCTTGATGGAGTTACTATGTTCAGAGAAGAGGTGTTGGTCAGAAATAAAACTGAAAATATTAAAATTAAGAATTTATCCCAAGAGTTATTAGATTCTATTCTTTCTGATCCTAGTTTATCACTTTTGTATCAAGAAGAAATACAAAATATGAGAGTAGAGAATTTTGAGAGTTTTAAGGAAATCGTAATTTACAATAAAGTCTATTTGAATTTAGCTAAAGCATTGATTTCTAATGAATCTAAGCATAACTTGGTCTTATTAGAAGGGGATAGTGTTGTTGTTCCTAAAACAATGGATATTGTTCATGTTAGAGGTGATTTAATGAATCTTGAAGCAGGGGCAATAAGTGTACCTTATTTTGGAAATAGAAGAGCTAATTATTATGTCAATAATTTTGCAGGTGGTTTTAGCAGAGAAAATAGGAAAGCAAATACTATTGTAATCTACCCTAATGGAATTACTAAGAAAACTATGAATTTTGGATTGTTTGTTGTTTCTCCTGTAGTTAAGAAAGGATCTATAATTAAAGTTGTAAATAAAATTAACAAATTAGAACATAAAAAAGTTCCAATTGATTGGAATAAAGCAATTGAGAAAACTATGCTGAAGGTTACTGCTATTCTTTCTTTATGGTTATTAGTTGATAGAGCATTGCCTGCACAATAATGGGAAGTCATAATGATGAAATACATTTAAAAGATATTCTGATTAAATTATCAGAGTATAAGACTTACCTATTTAGGAAGAAATTTGTAATTATTACTATATCAGGATTTTTCTTAGTGTTGGGAATTGTATTTGCAATTTCTGCTGATAAAAAATATACTGCCGAGCTTACTTTTGTAGTTGAGGGTCAGCAAGGTTCTGGTGGAAATCTAGGTGCTATGTCAGGAGTGGCGAGTCAGTTTGGTTTTGATATTGGAAGCTCATCAAGAGCAACATTCAGTCAGAATAATATTTTAGAATTGTTAAAGTCAAGAGGTGTAGTTGAAGCTGCATTAATGCAGAATAGAAAAGTTAATAAAACAAACGATTTATTAATTGAACACTACCTTTATCTTAATAAGATAAAAGATTCTTGGAGAAAAAATAAAGATATTATTCCAGTTTCATTTCATGAAATATTAACCCAGGACAATGATAGTGTTAGTGGAGATGTTTGGAGGAGTATTATTGAAGATAAGTTAGTAGTTGAGTTGCAGTCAGATGATGCAAATATTATTAATTTATCTTATACGTCAGTTAATGATGAGTTTGCAAAAATATTTGTTGAAGCGTTGATTGAACAAATGAGTGAAATGTATATTACTTATCAAACTGCTCAAGCAAGTAATACTTTAAGTTTTTTAAATAATAGAGCTGATTCAGTTTTTATTGAATTAGAAATAGCTGAAGAGGAATTTGCAAAAGTTAAAGACATTAACCAACGAATCGTTAAAGCATCAGGTCGCTTAAAAGAATTGCAGTTAATGAGAAGGGTTGAGGTGTTAAATGCTATGTATTTAGAGATTGTAAAAAACTTAGAGCTTTCAAAGCTTACATTGTTAAATCAAACTCCAATTATTCAGATTATTGATAAACCAATTCTTCCTCTTGAAGTAGAGGCTAAATCTATAACTGCTTTAGGTTTATTAGGCGCGTTTTTGGGAGGGTTTCTTTCTCTATTTTTCTTTATTTTCAGAAAGCTATTTAAAGATGCTTTATCAGAATAGATTAAAGATGTTCAATTAATAGTTCTAAACCAATTCCTCTTGAGCCTTTAAGTAGAATTGTCTTTTTATGAATATTTTTTTCCTGTATATTTTTAGCTAATTCATTTCTAGTTTTAAAACCATTTTCTGTAAGGCTGTTAAATATTTCTCCAACAAATATGCAGTCTAAATCTAGCTGATTTGTCAATTTAATGATGTCTAGGTGTTCTTTTTCTGATTCTCTCCCTAATTCAAGCATGTCGCCTAGTATGCAAAGTTTATTTTTGTATTGTTGATTCGCAAATGAATTTAACATAGCCTTCATGCTTGATGGGTTTGCATTGTATGCGTCAAGTATTAGTGTATTTGTTTTCGTTTTAACTAGTTGTGAGCGATTGTTTGTAGGTATATAATTCTCAATACTTCTTTTGATGTTCTGGGTAGAAACATTAAAATATTTACCGATACAAATGGCCAGCATGATATTGCTGAATTGAAAATCTCCTATAAGATGGCTATTAATTATTTCATTATTATATTTTAAGCTAAGTAATGGTGTTATATCAGTAATTAGTCCAGTAATTTCTCCTGATTTTCCATATGTTATCTGTGATATTCCATTAGAAATATTAAGTAATAGTTCATCTTCAGCGTTTACGAATAAATGACCTTTATTGTGGTTGATAAATTCATATAATTCATTTTTAGTGTCAATGACTGCTTGTAGATTTCCAAACCCTTCTAGGTGGGCAGAGCCAATATTTGTGATTACACCATAAGTTGGTTGGGCAATATTACAGAGAAACTCAATTTCTTTTTGATGGTTTGCTCCCATCTCTATTATAGCAATTGTATGTTTTTTATTGATTTCTAAAACACTTAAAGGAACGCCAATATGATTGTTTAAATTTCCTTTGGTTGCATAACAACTTAACTCACTGCTTAAAACGGCATTAATAAGTTCTTTTGATGTTGTTTTTCCATTTGTCCCAGTAATCCCTATTATAGGAATATTTAGCTGACTTCTGTGATAAGTAGCAAGGTCCTGAAGGGTTTTTAGTGCATTATTAACAAGAATTGTATTTTGGTGAGTATCATATTCTTTTTCATCAATAATTGCATAAGAACAGCCATCTTGTATAGCTTTCAGAGCATATTTATTGCCGTTAAAGTTTTCTCCTTTCAAAGAAATAAACATAGCGCCATTCGAAATTTTTCTACTATCAGTACAGATAGTAGAGTGTTGTTGGAAAAGCGCGTATATTTCTTTAATATCCATAATATTATAAAAAACAAAACCCCATGTTTAGTGGGGTTCTATTATTAATATATAATTATATATTAGTTTCTTTTTCTGCTATAATCAGCTCCTCTTCTAGTGTTTTCTTTCTGATTACTAATTGGTGCTCCAACTCTATCCATTGCACATCTAAAGCCAATAGCGTCAGTTGATTGATCTTGGTCTAGGAATCTTCTTGTTCCAGGATTTAACCAATAAGCTCTGTCTTTCCACGAACCTCCTTTGAATACTCGAGTTCTATCAGTTACTAAAGAGGATTCACCATAAGCATACATTTCGCTAGAATTTCCTGTTTTAGCATTATCCTTATATTGTTCAGCTTTCTGATTCCATTTATCAATTTGTACTCTTGCAGTATCTGAAGTTGTTGTTTCTTCTAAAAAGTTATTCCAATCAATTCCCATTTGAGATTCAATATCTCCATCTAAGTAATTGATATTATCTGATTTCTTATAGTTTCTTCTGTATACATTTCCTTGAATATCTACAGGAACCATAGTAATTCTACCTAAACTGTCTTTCTCAGCAATAAATCCATCTTCATCAGTTTTTTGTGTAGTATAAACATTTCCTCTAAAGTTTCTATGGTCAGCAATTGTTGTTTGTTCAATTTCGGGTCTATAAACATCCATTACCCATTCTGCTACATTACCAGCCATGTTATACAAACCATAATCATTTGGCCAGTATGAACGTACAGGAGCAGTAATATCAGCATTATCATTTAAATTTCCAGCAACACCCATATTATCACCTCTTCCTCTTTTGAAGTTGGCCATTATTTCTCCTTGATTTTTAGGATCTCCATTTCTTAGAGATGAACCGTTCCAAGGGTATAGTTTTCTTTCACTAGTATTTTCTTCCTGAGTATTCCCAACATATCCTAGAGCAGCAAACTCCCATTCCGCTTCAGTTGCAAGACGGTATTTAGGAAGTAGCAATCCATCCTCAGTACGTACTTGTCTTGTCTTCTCTCCAGTTGATGGATCTAAGTTTCTAAGGTTTCTACCAATAATTCCTTCATACTGTCCTGCTAAGTATGCTTCTGTGTTGAAAGTATTGTCATCAACTTGTTCTGGGTCTTCTTTTAAGATACCTTCATTAATAAGTATTCTTTCATTTACCCTATCAGTTCTCCATATACAGTAGTCGTTTGCTTGAGTCCAACTTACCCCAACAACAGGATAATTTTGATATGCTGGATGTCTTAAGTATTGTTTTACAAAAGGTTCATTATACCCTAATTTATCCCTCCAAACTAAGGTGTCAGGTAAGGATTTTTTATAAACTTCAGGATAAGATTGAGAGTAAACTCTTTTTATCCAATGTAAGTATTCTAAATAGTCTACATTTCTAACTTCAGTTTCGTCAAGATAAAAGGAAGATACTGTAACTTTTCTTGGAACATTATTCCAATCGTACATCACATCTTGCTCTACTCTACCCATTGTGAATGAGCCTCCTTCTACAAAAAGGAGTCCAGGGCCTGTGATTTGCTCTTGAAACTTATTGTTAGTTTCAAAACCTCCATTTTTCGAGTTATTATATTCCCATCCTGTAGAGGAGGACTTTTCTCTTGCACATGAGGCAAGTATCAATACACTACTTAGTACGATTATTAATTTATTTGATTTCATCATTTGTTTTTATAATATGATTATTTAACTAACTATTAACTAAAATTGAGGACAACTTATTGTATTAAAAGATTTGCTTTTTGAACGACAAGGCATGAATATTGTAAATGATAATTCATGAGCTCCTAGAGTGTTACTGTTTTTAAGGTTGCTTAATGTAATGTCGTAACTATATCCAAATTTGAATGAATCTTGAATTAGACCAAGCATAAGTATAAAGGAATCAATATTCTTTAAACTATGTCTTGCCCATAAACCTCCAACTATGGCTCCTCTATTTACATATACACCATAATTAAACTGTTGAAAATCTTGTTGTCTCTGGTATAAGAAATTTGGTGAAATTGTAGTTACATTATTACTGTATTTGCTTAATGGAATATTTCCTCCAATATGAGCAGTTATCTTTGTGGGTAATTGACTTTCACTAATAAAACCCTGATTAGGTGTTGTTAAATGATGAGCTGCAAAGCCAAAAAATAAATTCTCAGAATATCCAATAAATCCTGCTGAAAAATCAGGAAAACTTCTAGTTGTTGCATTGTTTGCTATATCTTCTTGTGTGCTATATACAAAACCATCTCTTGGATGAATCATGTCGCCAAAAGTTAAGTCACTCCAATCTAAACTTATCGATCTATATGAAGCTTCAAAACCAGCTTTTACTGAAAACTTTCTATTTACTTCTAAATGATAGGAATAAAGTAAAGATGCATGTGTAGTGTTTAAAGCTCCTGCACCACTTCTGTCTTGCGCTACCATAACTCCTAAACCACCTCCAATTGCATTAATGTGTTGATCCCATGATGCTGAAGTTGTAACATAAGTTCTCCCAATTCCAGGCCACTGGTCTCTGTAATTTAAGTTTGCTCTAGGGCAGCCTTTAGGAGTCGCTCCTGCAAATGCGGGGTTTAAATATAATGGATTAGCATAAAACTGACTAAAAGCAGGATCTTGTGCACTAGCTTCATTGCTCATGAAAATGCAAGCAGATATTGCTATAAAAATCTTGGAAAATTTATTCAACATAAAAGTGTTTTTTCTTAATTTCAATTTCACAAAAATAAACAAATTATTTACTATCTACTTTTACTAGTAAAGAAATTGTATAATAATTATATTTTTTTTACGTTTTGCCCTTGTTTATAAAATGATACATAACTTTGCAACAATGAAAAAACAAATATTTTTAGCTTTATCATACGTTCTTATTACCGTTAACTTATTTGGACAGTATAACTCGGTATTGTCTGAGGGGAAATGGTTTAAAATATCGACTACTAAGTCTGGTGTTTATAAGTTAGATTACTCTAGTATATTGTCTTTAGGTGTAACTGTAAATAATTTGCAAATTTCAAGTATAAAATTATATGGTAATGGAGGTGGAATGTTGCCGAAATTAAACTCTGATTTTAGGCATAATGATTTAGTTGAAAACGCCATAAATATTTACGATTCAAATGGTAATGGTGTATTTGAGAATGGAGATTATATTTTGTTTTATGGACAATCTCCTCATAGTTGGAGATATGATGCTCAATCAAGTTTATTTAAACATGAAACGCATTTATTTTCTGATGAAGTAAATTATTTTTTAACAGCTGATAATCAATCAGATGGAAAAAGAATTGAGCAGAAACAATCCTTACAAAATCCTACTAAAACAATTACATCATTTAATGCATTTTCCTTTCATGAGCTTGAACTTGAAAATTTAATTCATTCGGGAAAAGAGTGGTTTGGAGAACGATTTGATAGTCAAAATAGTCAATCTTTTAATTTTAGTTTTCCTAATTTACAAATAACCTCTCCCGTCAGTATAAAAACAGCTGTTGCTGCACGTTCATTAAATTCTTCTGTATTCTCAGTAGCTGTAAATTCTGATCCATTACAAACTATTTCTGTTCAAAATATTGTTTCAACTTACGCTACAGAGTATGCTAAAGCTTCTTCAAAAACTTCAGCGTATATAGCCTCATCATCTAACCTTTCAGTAGATATAGAATATAGCTCAATTGATAATGGTGCATTGTCTTGGTTAAACTATATAGAAGTAAATGCAAGAAGAAAATTGAAAATGTCAGGAAATTCCTTATTGTTTAGAGATGCAACATCACTTGTGGATGAAGTAGCTTCTTTTGAACTTTCTAATGCTAATGTTGGAATTAGGGTTTGGGATGTTACCGATCAAACGTCAGTAGTCGAAATGCCAACCTTATTAAGTGCTAATGAACTTTCTTTTAATGATTCTATTAATAAATTGCATGAATATATTGCCTTTAATAGTAGTGCTTACTTAACGCCTTCTATTGTTGGAGAAGTAGCAAATCAAAATTTACACAATACTGATATTGATGTAGAATATGTGATTGTTTCACATCCAAACTTTTTAGTTCCTGCTTATCGTTTAGCTGATTTTCATCAAGAGAAAGATGATATTTCTTCTATCGTTGTTACGCCACAGCAGGTCTATAATGAGTTTTCTTCAGGAATACAAGATGTTAGTGCCATTCGCGATTTTTTAAGATTTTTATATAAAAGATCAAATTCAAAATTGAAATATGTTTTACTTTTTGGAGATGGTTCTTATGATCCTAAAAATAGAGTAGCTAATAATACAAATTTCATTCCAACCTATCAATCTCTAAACTCTACTCATCCAATATATTCTTATGTTACTGATGATTATTTTGGATTATTAGATGATGATGAGGGTGAATTTATTAATGATTTAGTTGATATTGGAATTGGAAGATTTCCTGCTTCTAGTCTTTCGCAAGCAAATGTATTAGTGGATAAAGTAGAAAAGTATTATGCAAAAGAATCTTTTGGAAGCTGGAGAAATGATGTTGTTTTTATTGCTGATGATGGAGATGCAAATGATGGGAATACACATATGTGGCAAGCTGATAGTTTAGCAAATATTGTGGCAAATAATTATAAAAATATCAATATTAATAAGATTTATTTAGATAATTATTTGCAAGAATCTACACCTGGTGGCCCAAGAAGTGAAGCAGCAAATAATGCTATTAATAATAGAATAGACAAAGGAGCGCTACTAATAAATTATTCGGGTCATGGTGGGCCTTTAGGTTGGACTGCCGAAAGAATATTAGAGTTAGATCAAATTAATGCTTGGAATAATAGCAATAAATTGCCTTTATTTATGACCGCTACTTGCAAATTTTCATATTTTGACAATCCTGAACAAACTTCAGCTGGCGAATATGTTCTTTTAAATCCAAATGGAGGCGCAATTGCTTTGCTAAGTACTACTAGATTGGTGTATTCACCTCCCAATTATAACTTAAACACTAAATTTATGAATACCCTATTCGAAAGGATTGATGGAGAGTATCCTAGATTAGGAGATGTATTTAAACAAACTAAAGTTTTGAGTGGAACATCACTTAATAATAGAAATTTCACTTTACTGGGAGATCCTGCTCTTTGTTTGTCTTATCCTGAATATGAGATAGAAACCACAAGTGTTCTAGATACGCTAAAGGCACTGAGTGAAGTAACTATTATGGGAGAAGTTATGGGAGAAAATGGAGTGCTTACTGATTTTAATGGGACTGTATATCCAACTGTTTATGATAAAGAAATTATAAGAACTACTTTAGGGCAGGAATCTTGTACCCCAATGCCTTATCGTGATCAAAATAATATAATATATAAAGGTGCTGCCTCAGTTGTTAATGGTAGTTTTTCATTTTCATTTGTTGCTCCTAAGGATATAGCTTATAACTATGGTGCTGGGAAAATTTCATATTATGCTGTTTCTGATGATCAAGAGCCAGTAGATGCAGCAGGAAGTGATGATGGTTTTGTTATTGGAGGTACTGCTGATGATATTACTTATGACTATGAAGGGGCGGAATTAGAAGTGTACATGAACACAAGAAGTTTCTCTGATGGAGGTATAACAGATGAGAATCCTGTTTTATTGGCGGATATTTTTGACTTTAGTGGAATCAACACGGTAGGTAACGGTATCGGCCATGATATTACTGCTGTTTTGAATGGGAATACAGCAAGTCCTTATGTGTTGAATGATTTTTATGAAGCAAATAAAGATGATTACACTAGAGGGGTGGTTAGTTTTCCATTCTATAATTTAGCTAAAGGAGAGCATACCTTAACCCTTAAGGTTTGGGATGTATTTAATAATTCTTCTGATGCGACAATTACTTTTGTTGTTGCTGATGATAACGAATTTACAATTTCTGATTATAGTACTTATCCTAATCCTTTTTCAAATTCTACTGATATATACTTTCAGCACAATAAACCGAATCAGAACTTAGATGTATTTTTAGAGATTTATTCAATAACTGGAACTTTAGTTTATAAATATGAAGAAAGTTATAGTGATAATGGATATAGGATAGGTCCGATTCCGTGGTATGGAGATGATGAATATGGAGGGAAATTAAGTGCAGGAATGTATATTGCAAAACTAGCAGTGAGTAGTTCAGATGGTGATTTCACATCAAAATCCATAAGAATTATACTATTGCCCTAATAGATTCGTTCAAGTCAACATAAAAAAAAAGTATATTTGCAAACTAAATTTAAGAAATGAAGAAAATAACAGGAATAATTTGTGCATTATCAGTAGTTTTTAATGTTTTTGCACAGGACCCAACTTATGATGATTTAACAGGGGGTTTAAATACAATTACAACTGCTGTACCATTTTTACTAATTTCACCTGATTCTAAGGCAGGAGCTATGGGTGATGTTGGTGTGGCTACTACACCTGATGCAAATTCAATACATTGGAATCCTGCAAAACTGGCTTTCGTTGATGATGATATGGGTTTTTCCATGTCTTATGTGCCATGGCTTAGAGCTCTTGTTCCAGATATTAATTTATCTTATTTAGCAGGATATAGAAAGTTGAATGATAATGAAGCTATTGGTTTGGAATTGCGATATTTTTCATTAGGAGATATTACTTTTACTGATATTTTGGGAACTACAATTGGACAGTATAAGCCAAGTGAGTTTGCTTTAGGAACTTCATATTCTCGTAAACTTTCTGATAATTTTTCATTAGCAATATCAGGTCGATATATTTATTCTAATTTAACAGGCGGTCAAGCGGCTGGAGGTATCCCAACAGTTGCAGGACAATCAATAGCTGCTGATCTTGCAGGTTATTACACAAATCCTATTAGGCTGGGAGGTAAGGATTTTGACTTGGCAATTGGAGGCAATATATCAAATATTGGTAGTAAAATCTCTTATACTGAAACGTCAGTTAAGGATTTTATTCCAATTAACTTAAGATTAGGAACTGCAATAGGCGCAGAATTTGACGACTATAATAAAATGTCTTTTGCATTTGATATTAATAAATTGTTAGTACCTACTCCTGCTGTATATAATAATGAAGGAGAGATTACTATAGGTCAAGATCCTAACGTTTCTGTTGTTTCAGGTATTTTTCAATCATTTGGTGATGCTCCAGGAGGAACAAAAGAGGAGTTTCGTGAAATCAATTATTCTATAGGTACAGAATATTGGTATGCTAATCAGTTTGCTATACGGGCAGGTTACTTTTTCGAACATGATACCAAGGGAGGTAGAAAGTTCTTTACTTTTGGTTCAGGAGTTAAGTATAATGTTTTTGCACTTGATTTTTCGTACTTAATAAATGCTAGTCGTGCAATTAATGGTAATAATCCTTTAGCAAACACTATGCGTTTTACATTAGTGTTTGACTTTGGAGCAATTAGAGAAAGCTAATTATGAGTTTTAGAGTAGGTTTCTGTTTTGATGTACATCAGTTAAAAGTTGGTTTAGACTTTTGGTTAGGAGGGATAATTGTTCCTCACACCAAAGGAGGTCTTGGTCATTCTGATGCTGATGTTTTAATTCACACTATTTGTGATGCGCTTTTAGGGGCAGCTAATCTTGGAGATATAGGAAAACATTTCCCAGATACTGCAGCTGAGTATAAAGGAATTGATAGTAAAATTTTACTAAAAGAAGTGATGCTTTTGGTTCGAAATCAAGGATATGAAATTGGCAATATTGATTCAACTGTTTGTTTGCAAAAACCAAAAATAGGCCCTTACATTCCAGAAATGAAAAAGGTCTTATCTATTTGTATGAATATTGATATTGATCAGCTTTCCATCAAAGCAACTACAACAGAAAAGCTAAGCTTTGTTGGCAGGGAAGAAGGTGTTTCAGCTTATGCAACAGTTTTGATTAATAAGATTTAAAACCCAATTTTACTTTTAATTTTATTATCTCTTAAATAAACAAGCATTTCTGCTTCAGCACAAACTACTCCTTTAGTGTTAATAGCTTGTACGGAATGCCATTTTTCAAATTTCCCAAATTTATTTAAAGCATTTTCAGCTTCTTTTATATCATCATAACTTACATTAAAGGTGATTTGGAGATCAGTATTAGCAGGTCGCTTGTATTTTATGTTAGCACTTTTTAACCAAATTTCTAATTTTCTATCTTTCTGCTGAAAAATATTGTAATACATAGTAGGAAAGTAAGGATCGAAAGCAGAGAATATTGTTCCTCCAAAAATAGTTTTGTGGAAATTCATATTCAGTATTGATTTTCTGAGAACTACTTTGAATTCAGTATAATCCTCTGATACTTTTTTCAGTACAATTCGATTGAAGAAAAGGGGTGGGAAAATATTGAGTATAAAACGTAAAATTATTCGTCTAAACATAAAATCAAAAGTAATAAAAAAGCCTGCAAATGCAGGCTTCTTTCTTTTATATAAGTGTAATTATGCTTAATGCTTTGACAAGTAATTAGCAACTCCTTCATGCGATTCTTTCATTGCTTCTTCCCCTTTACTCCAGTTTGCAGGGCAAACCTCTCCATTTTCTTCAAAATGCTGTAATGAATCCACCATTCTTAAGGCTTCATCAACATTTCTTCCTAATGGGAAATTATTGATTAGTTGATGTTGCACAACACCCTTTTTGTCGATTAAGAATAAACCTCTGAAAGCAATCATTGGTCCTGTAGCGACCATGTTGTCGTTTTCATCTAATTCATAATTTCCACATAGTACACCAAAATTGGCTGAGATAGTTTTGTCAGTGTCGGCAACTATTGGATAAGTAATTCCTTGAATTCCTCCTTCAGCTTTAGGCATTTGTAACCATCCCCAGTGCGACTGCTCAGTATCAGTTGAACAAGCAACTACTGCACATCCTCTTGCTTCAAATTCAGCTAATTTATTTTGAAATGCAAATAATTCTGTTGGGCAAACAAAAGTAAAATCTTTTGGATAAAAGAAAAACAAAACCGGCTTTTCTCCTACAAATTGCTCTAATGAAAATCCTTTTACAAATTCACCACCGTTAACTACTGCTTGCGCAGAGAATGAAGGTGCTTTTTTTCCTACTAATATTGACATAATATTTTCTTTTATTAATTATTAAAACGGTTGTAAAATTACTACAAAATAAGGAGATACCTTATATTTTAGAAAGAATAAAATTGACTCTTTCGCTTACTGATAGTTTGGGAACTTTTACTAAAGTATAGCCAAGAGATTTATAAGTTTCAGTTAATGAGCTTTCAATATTAATAGCTGATTTTATATCCTCCATTCGTTCACCATCATTAATGTATATTTCTTCCCAAAAGGGAGTGATGAATACTTGTTTATTAAAAATACATTGTTTTGTAATTTGAGTGATTTCAGTTGTTATCCCTAACTTATTTGCCTTTAAGTAAGCAATACAATCAATGCTGCTTCTGTCGAAAAAATAATTTTCATTTTCTGAACTGTTTAAATATTGTTCTTTACGCAAGTTAGCAATATGGTTTTCAAAAGCAATTTGATTTTTCCAAGGTAAAATATCTCCTCCAATAATTATTTGTTCTGCAATAATCTCTCTTGAAATTTCTTCTGCACATGAGTAACCCTTTTGCATAAGGGCCTTAATGATAGCTGTTTTTCCAGTTCCTGGAGCTCCAGTAATTATGTATTTGTGGTTCATTTTAAAGGCTCAACATAACTATAACCGCACCAACAATTATAGCTAAAATCTTTTGAGTGCTGAACTTATGACCATCACTACTTTCAAAAAGAATAGTAGTAGAAATGTGTAAAAATATACCAATAACCATGGCCATAATTTCATTGTGATAATTTGCTAGAGCTGTAAAAAAACTTCCAGCAAAAACTCCTATTGGTGCCATCAATGCGAAAAGCAGTAAATAGAAATAGGCTTTTTGTTTTGATATATTACTTTGTAAAAAGAAAGTCATAAGTACAATAGCAACTGGCATTTTATGTAAAACAATTCCTGTAAGCAAAGCATTATGAGCGTGTTGGTGTAAATGTCCGCCTAAAGGCACTCCTTCTAGTAAAGCATGCAAACAAAGGCTAATAAGTACAGAAAAAGGAATTACATTGCTTTTGTGGAAATGCCCATGTTCTATGCCTTGCGAAAAATACTCTAACAATATCTGGATTAGAAAACCACCCAAAATAAATAATCCGATATTCTGATTTGTATTGTGTTCGAACAGTTCAGGTAATAGGTGTAATACACTTACGGCTAACAAATAAGCCCCACTAAAAGTAAGGAGTAATTGTATATTCTTACTTTTCTTTGGTTTAAAAATTTCGACTACAATTGCACCCGCAATTACGGAAGCAAACAATAATCCTAGTGTTGTTAAATTCATTTCTTGCAAATTAATATTAAACGATCAGAAATTTTTTCATCAAAATTATCCAATTTATAATTCCCAAAGATATCAATTATTTTTAGTTTAGCATTAATGATAAATTCAGAATAATCAGCTAAAGTAATTGCTTTTACTTTTTCTTGAAATTGTTGCTGTTCTTTTCCGTCAGTAATGCAGATGTCTTTTAGGATATATCCATTTTTCACGTGCCTTGTGATATCAAACTGTATAAAGTCAATCGTTTTTTGTTCATTGAGCACCAAATTAGCAATTATCTTTTTTGCATTCATAAAATCAATAATCAATAAACCTTCTTTTTTCAGATTACTCGCCATAGCATTAATGGCCTTTTGTTCGTCTTTATGATCTTCAAAGTAACCAAAAGAGGTGAATAGGTTAGTAACGATATCAAAGGTGTCTTCCTGATAATTCTCACGCATATCGTGTACTGAAAATTGCAGGTTTTTGTTTTCATCCTTTTTAGCAGTATTTATACTGTTTGGAGATAAATCAACACCAACCACATCCATTCCTTTATGATTAAAGTATTTGGCATGTCTTCCTTTTCCGCAAGCAATATCTATAAGCTTACTTCTTTTCTGGATTTGTAAATAGTCAATTAAATTATCAATAAAAACTTGCGCTTCTTTTTCATCTCTATTTTTGTAGAGCGTATGATAGTAGGGGGAATCGAACCAGTTTGCAAACCAACTCATAATTGTTCTCTTAATTTCTTAGGCATATTTTTTATTACCAAGTTATAGGAATCTTTTACCCACTGTTCAATTTGATGATCACTTAAATCTCCTGAAAAGCTTACGGAGTTCCAGTGTTTTTTATTCATATGGCAAGCAGTACTTACTTCTGTAAATTCTTCCCTTAATATTATTGCATTTTCAGGATCACATTTTAGGTTGCAAAAATCAAAAGTCATCATATTGCAAAAAGCAAACATTTTCCCGAGTACTTTAAAAACTAAAACATTTTCATCAAATGGAAGTTCTTCTGTTGAACCTTTAAGCGAAAGACAATGTTCTCGGAAATGGTCAATGGTCATTTTAACCTCTCTGCCTTATCGCTTCATACAAAATAACACCAGTAGCAACTGATACATTTAAGGAAGCAATTTTTCCATTCATTGGAATTTTTGCTCTAGCATCACACATTTTTAAAAATTCAGGTGAAACACCATCTTCTTCTGAACCTATAATGATAGCAGTAGGAGTCGTATAATCTGGCTTGTACATGTCGTCCTGGGTTTTTTCGGTACAGGCAATTAATTGTATTCCGCTTTCTTTCATGAATTGTAAAGCCAATTTCAAGTTCCAAGTTCGGCAAACGGTAACCTTATGCAAGGCCCCAGCTGATGTCTTTATTGCGTCAGCATTAATAGCGGCAGCATTTTGTTCAGGAATTAAGATAGTTTCCACACCAGCACATTCTGCTGTACGAGCTATAGCTCCAAAATTCCTTACATCTGTAATTCTATCCAATACCAATACTAAAGGGTTTTTCCCTTCTTCATAGAGTTTAGGGATTACATCCTCAATGTTATGAAAATCGATAGGAGAGATAAATGCAAAAACTCCTTGATGATTCTTTCTAGTCAAGCGATTAATTTTCTCTAAAGGAACATGCTTATAGTTTATTCTCTTTTCGCGAACCAATTTCCAGAGTTCTGCAAACAAATCGTTATGCAATCCTTTTTGGATAAATAATTTGTCAATTGTTTTTCCGGCTTCTACCGCTTCAATTATGGCACGTATACCAAATATGTAATTTTTTTCTTCTGTGTTATGCATTGTTGTCTTCTTTAAACTCAATTTGAGTGGTAATCTCAGGGATATTTCTGAGCTCTATTTCTTTTTTAATTTCTACTGATTTAGCTTTTAGATCTTTTGTTAAAATCTGTTTTTTTCGTTTTTCCATTGGAGGATTTAGCTTTTCAGCATTTTCAAACTGAATAACACTCTCCAAAATATCTCTTGGTAATTGCGTTCCTGCTTTGTTGAGGGTGTCCAAAAATTCCTCAGCAAAAAATTGGTCAATCTGTATCCTTCTTTTGGTTGTATGAGCAAATTTCCCAATAATCCTACATACATTATCTCTTTCTTCAGGACTTAGCTTGTCAGCAAATTCATATTCCTCAATCTTTTTTAAACTCAGTATGATTGGTTCTAAAGCATCTTTGGTAATTATATATACATTGTAATCGCCAATGTTATAGGTAAACTGATTAATGACATGCAGGGTGTTAGAAGGAATAACTAAAAACAAATCCTTTTTCACATCATCATGCTTTGCGTATTTTTTTAGGCTTTCTGTTTGTAGTTTTATGTATTTAGGAAAATTGCTCAAGTCATCATTTGCTGGGCTTTTTGCGTCAAAAACAATCAGTTGATCCATTATTTCTATGGAATTATCAGGCTTGTTTCTTGGATGTGGAAATTCCTCTTGACTAATGTATTTTATGACATGGTTTCGACAGATAAGTTGCAAGTGATTTTCAACATCTTTTTCGTGCTCTCCCCAAGTCCATTTCATTTTTTCCAATCTATCTTCTGTTTCTTTTACTCTTTCATCATTAAGCCTTTCTTTTTCTTTGGTTAAACTTTCTTGTAAGGTATTCGTTGATTCAATTGATTTTCTTAGCGTTTCATTTCTGTTTTCTTCTTCTTTTTTCAGAAATACATTCTCATTTTTAAGATTATTTCTTTCTTGCTCGATATTGGAAAGTTTTTCTTTAAG
>CATEYX010000100.1 GCA_949511925.1 Cryomorphaceae bacterium
GAAAAGTCATATTTTATAGTAATTTTATTAGCATCTACATATTCTACAACTCCATCATTCTCAGCATTAATTAAAACACGCGAATCCGAAGCTACTTGTTTTTCTAATCCAGTTCCAACAATAGGAGCTTCAGGACGTAATAAAGGAACGGCTTGCCGCATCATATTTGAGCCCATTAATGCTCGATTGGCATCATCATGCTCCAAGAATGGGATTAGGGAAGCTGAAATAGAAGCTATTTGGTTAGGAGCAACATCAGTATAATTTACTTGATTTGGACCAACTACAGGGAAATCAGCTTGATCTCTTGCAATTACTTTTTCATCAAGAATTTTACCAGCCTTGTCAAAATTTATATTAGCTTGAGTTATTAATTGATTTTCTTCTTCCTCTGCGCTTAAATAAATTGTTTCCTTAAGATTTATGATCCCATTTTCTACCTTACGGTAAGGAGTTTCAATAAATCCAAGGTTATTTACTTTAGCAAAAACACCTAATGAAGAAATTAATCCAATATTGGGTCCTTCAGGTGTTTCAATAGGGCATAATCTTCCGTAGTGAGTGTAATGTACATCTCTAACCTCAAATCCTGCACGTTCTCTAGAAAGGCCTCCAGGTCCTAAAGCAGAAAGACGACGCTTGTGAGTTATTTCTGCTAAAGGATTAGTTTGGTCCATAAACTGTGATAACTGGTTAGTTCCAAAGAAACTATTAATCACAGATGAAAGTGTTTTTGCATTAATTAAGTCAATGGGAGTAAATACTTCGTTGTCACGAACGTTCATACGTTCACGAATAGTCCTTGCCATTCTTGCTAATCCTACACCAAACTGAGAAGATAATTGTTCTCCTACCGTTCGGACACGCCTATTAGATAAGTGGTCAATATCATCAATTTCTGCTTTTGAGTTGATTAACTCAATTAAGTATTTGATGATAGTAATAATGTCAAGTTTTGTTAAAACTAGCTTATCCATTCCAATATCTAAGCCTAATTTTTTATTCATTCTATAACGTCCAACCTCACCAAGGTTATAACGTTGATCTGAAAAGAATAACTTATCAATAATTCCACGTGCAGTATCCTCATCTGGTGGTTCTGCATTACGTAATTGACGATAAATATGTTCTACGGCTTCTTTTTCTGAGTTTGTTGGGTCTTTTTGTAAAGTATTGTAAATAATTGCATAGTCAGACAAGTGTGCATCAACTTTATGCAATAAGATATTCTTAACATTTGCTCCAAGAATTTCCTCAATATGTTCTTTCTCTATAATCGTATCACGATCAATGATGATTTCATTTCTTTCAATAGAGATAACTTCACCCGTATCTTCGTCTACAAAGTCTTCATGCCAAGTTTTTAAAACACGTGCCGCTAATTTTCTGCCTAATACTTTTTTTAGACCTGTTTTAGAAACTTTGATTTCTTCTGCAAGATCAAAAATTTCTAAAATATCACGATCAGATTCAAAACCAATGGCTCTGAAAAGTGTCGTTACAGGTAGTTTTTTCTTACGATCAATGTAAGCGTACATTACACTATTAATATCAGTCGCAAATTC
>CATEYX010000101.1 GCA_949511925.1 Cryomorphaceae bacterium
GCAATTGTATGCGGAAGCACTCAAGGAATAGGTCAGGCAACAGCTGTTGAATTAGCAAATCTTGGAGCTAATATTACTCTTATTGCAAGGAATGAATCAAAACTAAAAGAAGTCATGACAACACTTGATACATCTCAAGGACAGCAACATTCTTTTTTAGTTGTAGATTTTTCAGATTCTAAGATCTTAAAAGATAAAATAGAGACTCTTACTGATGATTATCACATCCTAATTAATAATACTGGAGGCCCTGCTGGAGGCCCAATTACAGATGCAAATACAGAATCTTTTGAAGATGCTTTTCAAATGCATTTAATAAATAATCAAATACTGGTTCAGAAAGTATTTGAGGGGATGAAAAAGGAATGTTATGGTAGAATTATAAATATCCTATCCACTTCTGTAAAAGCACCAATTACTGGATTAGGAGTATCTAATACTATTAGGGCTGCAGTTGCTAATTGGGCAAAGACGCTTGCAAGTGAATTGGGTTCACATGGAATTACAGTAAATAATGTTTTGCCAGGATTTACAAATACCAATAGGCTAGAGAGTATAATTTCTAACAAAGCAAATAAACTAAATAAATCAGAGGCAGAGATTGCAGATTTAATGAAAGCTTCTGTTCCGGCAAATAGATTTGGAGAAGCTAGTGAAGTTGCAAATGCAATAGCTTTTTTATGTACTCCCGCTGCTTCATATATCAATGGTGTAAATATTCCTGTTGATGGGGGAAGAACTCAGAGCTTGTGATGGAGAAGATTTTAAATTATATAAATGGAGAGCTTGTAGAGCCGAGAAGTGGGAATTATTTAGATAATTATAATCCCTCTAACGGACAGGTATATTCCTTAATTCCTGATTCTGAAAAACAAGATATTGATAATGCAGTAGAAGCAGCCAAGGAAGCTTTTAAAACTTGGAGTGTAACACCAAAGCAAAAGCGGTCAGATATATTAATGAAGTTAGCGGATACTATTGAAAAATATTCTGATGAACTAATAAAGGCAGAAAGCAAAGACAATGGAAAGCCAGAATCTTTAGCAGCTCATGTGGATATCCCAAGAGCACCTGCTAATATCCGTTTTTTTGCAGGAGCAATTCTACACGATAGCTCTGAGATGCATGAGATGGATGGAATGGCGATTAATTATACATTACGCCAACCTGTTGGTGTAGCAGCCTGTATCTCCCCTTGGAATTTACCTTTATATTTACTTACTTGGAAAATTGCACCAGCTCTTGCTTCAGGAAATACAGTGGTAGCAAAACCATCTGAAGTAACACCAATGACAGCCTATATTTTAAGTAAAATTTGTATTGAAGCAGGATTGCCAAAAGGAGTTTTAAATATTGTTCACGGCTTGGGAAGTAAAACAGGCGACCCTTTAACCACTCATCCAGATACACCTATTATTTCTTTTACTGGAGGAACTATTACAGGAAAACATATAGCAACTGTGACCGCGCCAATGTTTAAAAAAATATCTTTGGAATTGGGCGGTAAAAATCCGAATATCATTTTTTCAGATGCTGATTTTGATAAGGCAGTAAGTATGGCAGCTCGTGCAGCATTTACCAATCAAGGTCAGATTTGTTTGTGTGGTTCTCGTCTATTTGTTCAAGAAGAAATTTACGATAAATTTAGAGATGCTTTAGTTGCTAAAACAGCAAAACTAAAAGTGGGAGATCCAAAAGATGTAACATCCAATTTAGGAGCAGTAGTTTCTAAAGATCATATGGAGAAAATTCTAGCTAAAATTGAATTAGCAAGAACTTTAGGAGGAAAAATATTAATTGGTGGAGAAAGAGAATTATTAGAGGGAGAATTAAAAAACGGTTACTATATTCAACCTACAATTATTGAAGGTTTATCTTCTGATTGTGATATTAATCAAGAGGAAATTTTCGGCCCTGTAGTATCTATAATTCCATTTAAAACAGAAGAACAAGTAGTAGA
>CATEYX010000102.1 GCA_949511925.1 Cryomorphaceae bacterium
ATGATATTACTAGATAATTGTCCTGTTTGCTCAGGCAGTAATTTATTAAAGAAATTAGACTGCATAGATCACTCGACATCTAAAGAGAAATTTACAATTGTTTCATGTGAAACATGTGACTTTACCTTTACTAATCCAAGACCAAAAAATAATTCATTAGGAGAGTATTACAAGTCTGACATGTATATCTCACACACAAACAACACTAAAGGATTGTTTAATTGGATGTATCACACAGTAAGAAAATATGCTATTGGAACAAAATTAAATCTTCTTAAAAGAACATCAAAAAAGAAAAATCATCTTGATATTGGATGTGGGACAGGAGAATTCTTAAACGCTTGTAAAAGTGCTGGGTATAATACAAAAGGGATAGAACCTTCTAAATTAGCAAGGGAACAAGCAATCAAAAATTTCAATCTTTCAGTTAGTGAAAACACAAACTTAGATCAATTTCAAAAAAATCAATTTGATTCTCTAAGCATGTGGCATGTCATTGAACATATCCCTTCACTAAACAAAACAATAGAAGAGTTTAATAGAATACTTAGCATGAAAGGAAAAGTCATTATTGCCGTTCCTAATCACAAGAGCTGGGACGCAGATCACTATAAAGAGTTCTGGGCAGGGTGGGATGTACCAATTCATTTATGGCATTTTTCAAAGTCAAGTATTGAGAAATTATTTCTTAATCATAATTTTAAGCTTACAGAAAAGAAGCCAATGTTATTTGACTCTTTTTATGTATCACTATTAAGTGAAGAGTTTAAAACTGGAAAAAAGAATTTTATAAACGGTTTTATAATTGGCTTACTATCAAATATTTTTGGGATTCTTACAAAAAGGGGATGTTCGAGCATTATTTATGTGTTTGAGAAACAATAAAAGCATTTTAAGCTATTTTAAGACAAGCAAACAGTATTACCAGAGTGAATGTCAAATAATTTAAGTTAGCCCATTTAGAGGTGTATATATAAATCGCTTAATATCAATTGATTATAGTTATAAGATAATATTGTATCTTTACAGAAACAAAATAGAAATGAAAAAAATCATAATAATACTTTTAATATTAATAAACTCAAATTACGGGTTTTCACAATGCACACAAGCAACAGGGCTATACACAACAAATATTAATTATAATAATGCTTTAGCAAATTGGACACCTCTATCAAATGTCGATCATTATAAAATACATTATAAAGTTTATGGATCATCAACATGGGGAAATTTAGGAAATATTGGAGGGCTAGACAGTGTCAGGAATCTTCCTTTACTACAGCCAAACACTACTTATGAGTGGGAAATAATGTCATTTTGTGACTCAACAAACCAAATGGCTTCTATATGGTCAACAACAGATACTTTTACAACAGGAACATTTATCCCTTCAATATTTAATCCAATTATTACAAATAGCATTGGGAACAATAATTGCAACACTCCAACAAATTTGTCCTTATATATAAGTCAATCATTAAACGAACCAGATATTGGCACATCAATAATTACTTCAGATGGGGGAAGTTTCAATATTCAAGCATTATCTACAGGGGATTCTGTAGGATACGCAATAATGAATACCAGTACACAAAACATATCAGCTACATTAAAAGCAGGAATTATTGCAGGACAAAACTATGCAACAATTAATTCATATGATAGCTCTGGAAACTTGATAGGATTCTTTGTTATAGAAAACGTGAATGGAGGAATAAAAGTAAGCTCAACATCAGCAAGTGATGGAAACAACTATACTAGCGGATTCACAAGTGAGGTGCATTTCACAAATTTATTTATCAATCCAAACATTAACGGCCCTTTACAATTTTATAGTGATATTCAGTCAGAACTTAGTCATCAAATTAATGATACAACAACAGTAATAATTAGCTGTACTAGTTCAATTTTAGAAAATAGTACCGAAAATAATTTAAGTTTTGAAATTTATGATTTATTAGGCAAAAAAACAAAATATAAAGAAAATTCAGTTCTAATATATAAGTATTCAAATGGGGAAATCAGAAAAATTATTACCCAAAGAAAATAGTGACCTAGGAGGGACTCGAACCCCCAACCGTCAGAGCCGAAATCTGATATTCTATCCAGTTGAACTACTAGGCCTAAAACGCAAAAGTAATCTTTAATTAAGTATTACAATTTTTTATCTATTAAGAAGTTATCTGATTGTATTATAGTATTATTGCTCTTAGATTATGAAAAAACTATTCTTATTATTACTTCCATTATTTATTAACGCACAAGATGTACCAATTGGATATTGGAAAGATTACCAATCATACACTAGCGCTAGCTACATAGCAGAAGCTGACAACAAAATTTATTGTGTAACTAATGGAGGACTATTTTACATCAACAAAGAAGACAACACAGTTAACAGAATGTCAAAAGTAACAGGACTCTCTGATATTGGAATTAACCAAATTGCTTACGACCAAGATTCTAAAATTACTATTATTACTTATGAAAATTGTAATATTGATCTAATAAAAAACAATCAAATTATTAATATTTCTGACATAAAACGAAAAGAAATAACTGGAAACAAGCTTATCAACAATATAATCATTAAAGAGAAAATAGCTTACCTATCGTGCACTTTTGGGTTGGTACTTCTTGATTTAGAAAATGAAGAAATAAAAGACACATATAAAATTGGTCAAAATGGTAATTTTGAAGAGATAAATAGCTGCGCCTTTAACATTAGTAATATTTTTGTAGCAACAGCAGGTGGCGTATATTACGCAGATAAAAACTCATCTAGTTTGTTTGACTTTAATAGCTGGATGTTGGATACAAATAGAACTGAAAATTATCAAAATATTTTCGCAATAGAAGATTCAATTTGGGTTGGAAACGGAAACTCTTTTTACAATAAAAATTCTTTATTCCTAACAAATAATGATACCATACTAAAGTATAATAATCTTTTATTAAGTGCAGACACTATACTTAATAATCAGTTAGAAGATATTAATTTTATTTATAATGATAGTGAAGGATATCTATGGGTAGCAGATGATAATAATGGGCTTTTAAAATTCATTAATTCCCAATATCAAGAAAGTTTTATACCAGAAGGCCCAATAAGAAATGAAATTTATAGCCTAGAATATGAAGACAACACGCTTTACATGTGCCATGGTGGGCATTCAAACTTTGGATTAAATTCATTAATAGATGATGGAGTATCTTTTAAAAACACCACAGACACATGGATTAATAACAATAGATCGGAAATAGGTGGGGCTAGAGATATATTAGAAGTTGCAGTAAAAGATGACTATACATTCTATGCATCTTGGTATCATGGAATATCAAAAATGAAGGATGAAGATTTTATTGAGAAGTACGGATATAATAATACAAATGGGGTATTAGACACAGTCTATTATTCCAATAATAGAATTAGAATTTCAGATATAAAGTTTGATGATGATGGGAATTTATGGGGATTAAGTTCAGAAGTTAACCATCCACTATTTGTAAAAACTAAAAATGATGAGTGGTTCTCATTTAGTATGAATCAAAATAAAATTGGACTGTTTTTTGATGATTTAATAATAGATCAATTCAACCAAAAATGGGGAGTAATTGGGCGATCAGGAGGACTCTTTGTTTATGATGAAAATAATACAATCTCTGACCCAAGTGATGACCAGTACAAAACAATTAAAAATACTGTAGGTCAGGGAAATCTACCATCAATGGAAGTCTATTCTATAGCTGAAGATTTAGATGGAGAAATCTGGGTAGGGACTGATAAGGGGATTGGTGTTTTCTATAATCCTTCAGCAATATTTTCTGGGGATAATTTTGATGCACAACAAATATTAATCACTGAAGGAGAATATGGTCAATATTTACTAAGTGAAGAAAAAATAAAATGTATCACAATAGATGGAGCAAACAGAAAATGGATTGGCACTGAAAAATCAGGAGTTTTTCTAATATCAGGTGATGGGATGGAAGAAATTCTACATTTTACAACCAATAATAGCCCTCTGTTTTCAGATGATATTTATGATATTACAATAAACCCAACAAGTGGTGAAGTCTTTATTGGTACTGGAAAAGGACTCATCTCTTACCGTTCCGACGCAACAAAAGGAGCTACAACACAATCAACAACAAAAGTCTTCCCTAACCCCGTTAGAGAGACCTATAATGGCATAATTTCAATAAGTGGACTAGTTACTGGTGCTAATATAAAAATTACTGATATAGATGGCAATTTAGTCTTTGAGGATTTTGCAAAAGGAGGGCAGGCGAGTTGGAACGGTAAGAATAAAAATGGAGACAGAGTATCTACTGGCGTATATCTAGTATTTAGTACCGACATAAATGGAGTAGAGAAAATAGTAAGTAAGATCTTGTTTATTCACTAATGAAGTATAAAAGCAGGGCTATTGCCCTAAGTTATTTAAAACAAGGAGAAAGCTCCATTATAGCAAAAATTTTTACTGAAGAAAAAGGAGTACAAAGTTTTATTGTAAAAGGAGTAAGAGCTAATAAATCAAAAAAAAAACTAGGGCATTTTCAACCACTTCAATTACTTAGTATCAATGCAACTCATCTAACTAAAAACAGCCTGCAATACATTAGCGAAATTGCTTTAGAACACACACAAATTACTGATGGAATTGATATGAAAAAGAATTTTCTATCCATATTTGTTGCTGAAGTAATTTCAAAAGTTTTGTTAGAAACCGAAAAAGACAAAGCACTATTCAAATTTATGTGGGAGTTAAAAATTGACCTAAATAGTATAGAAAAAATTAATCCAAACTTTCCCATAATATTCTTAATTCGACTTTCAGAATACCTTGGTTTCTCACCCTCTAAAGAAGAAATAAATGGAGCATACTTTAATATGGAACTAGGCGGGTTTACAAACAACAATCAACAACTAAACTACTATATTGAAAAAGATAATTCAACCTACTTGAGAGAATTACTTGAAAATAAAGACATCAATATTCCATATCAAAATAGAAATCAAATTTTATTGCATTTAATTCAATACTATAAATTACAACATCATGAGCTTAAAAATATGACCAGTCACTTAATTATTGAATCATTAAGAACATGAAGTATCTCGTAATAATACTAATTTCAATTAGTTTTAGAATTAGCGCACAAGAAATAACAATTTTAGATATCCTTACTCAACAGCCAATAGAGGGAGTAAGTATAAGCTCAAATACTAACAATACAGGAGTAATCAGCAATAATAAAGGGACTAGCAAACTAGACTCGTTCAAAAGTATTGACTCTTTAATAATTCAACATTTAGCATATCAAAATCTTAGGATAACAAAAAAGGACATTCAAAACAATAGTATCTTTTTGGTTTTAAAAACACATACTTTGGATAATGTAGAAATAAGCGATTCAAAGCAAAGTCACTTTAAAGAAACATCAATTTTCACAAAAATACATGCAATTAAAATTGCTAATGTTCAAAGTGCACAGACTAGTGATTTACTAGAAAAAACTATGGGCTTAAGCATTCAAAAAAGTCAAAACGGAGGAGGGAGTCCAAACTTAAGAGGAATGGAAGCGAATAGGTTATTAATAATTATTGATGGGATAGCGTTAAACAATACTATTTTTAGAAGTGGGCACCTTCAAAATATGTCAACAATTAATCCGTTTTTCTTAAATAGTGCTGAAGTATTGTTTGGTCCATCAGCAGTTGCATTTGGAAATGGAGCTATGGGTGGTGCAATTATTTTCACAACTAAACGCCCTAAAAATAATGGAGGACATCATTTCGCACAACAGTACGAAAGCAGTTCAAAAGCCGTTTTCACTTCATTAACATCAAATTATAAACTAGGGAAAAGCATTAATATTAGTGGTTTTTCAATAAAATCTTATGGCGATTTGAGGATGGGGAATAATAGAAAACATGGCTTTTCAAATTGGGGAAATGAATCAATAATAGCAGAAAATAATATACAAAAAGAAACTGCATATCAACAAGCTGATTTCTTCCACAAAACCTTATTTCAATCAACAAAAAATAACTTTTTACTTTTTAATTCTCAGTTTTCTACATCATCAAATATTAATCGATTTGATAAATTAAATGACCTAAAAGATGGAGAGAATAAATATCGCTATTGGTACTATGGCCCTCAAAGAAGGATGCTTCAAAGCGTACGACTAAAAAACTATAAGCACACTGTATTTTCTAATGAAGCAGTATTTACGGCTTCCTTTCAGGATGTTAAAGAATCCAGACACAAGCAAAAGCAAGGAGCCAATTTATTAAATAACAGAACTGAGTCGCTTCAGATTTTTGATTTAAAGGCTGATGTATTAAAAAAAGTCAATAAGTTGAAAATAAACTATGGATTTGACTCTAGATTTCAACAATTAGAATCTACTGCAAACCTATCATCTAATAACAATATTTACTATAATACTAGTAGATATCCTAACGGAGGGACAAAGGTGCTTAATAATGCTATATATCTACAACTAAATTATCAAGGTTTAAAAAATATAGATATACTTTTAGGAACTAGATATAATGTTAACTCATTATCTTCTAAATTCCGGGATACAACAAGTATACAATTACCATTTGATGAAATTCTAGTAGAAAACAAATCTTTTTCAAATTCAGTTCAAATGCAATATAAAGCTAGTAAGAATTTTACTTTCAATGCATCAATTTCAAATGGATTTAGAAATCCGAATACAGATGATATTGGTAAGATTTTTTCAAAGGATGATATTTCAGTTATATTGCCAAACAATAAATTATCACCTGAAAAATCATTTAACTTTGAAACAGGGTTAGTAGCCAATTTCAAAAAACTAATCACTTTTCAATTACAAGTATTTCAAACCCAAATTATTGATGCTATTGAAAGAAGATATGCTAAATTAAATGGTAATGACTCTATCATTTATGATGGCGAAATGATGAGGGTAATGATGAATCAAAATATAGGAAGGGCTACTATTAGTGGAGTTAATTTTGCCTATCACATAAATCTGACAAAAAGACTCAGCCATAATAGTTCAATAAATATTTTAAAAGGAGAGACCAGCGATAAACTGCCTTTAGCTCATATCCCACCAAAAAATATTATTAGTGAATTAAATTATAGTATAAGAAAGCAACTTATCAGCTTTAGTATACATTATAATGGGATTAAAAAAACTGAAGATTATGACCTCTCAGGTGTTGATAATCTGGAGGAAGCAACACAAATTGGCAATCCATCCTGGCACACCCTTAACTTAAAACACAAAATAAACATTGATAAAAACTTAACTTTTATTACTGGTATTTATAACATTACAGACACCCATTACAAAACCTTTGGTTCAGGAATTAGTGCAAGTGGCAGGAATTTTTCGCTATCTTTGCAAGCCAAATTTTAAACATTGATTATGAACAATTTATATTTAACTATTCTTTTTTGCTTTTTTAATATTATGAGCTTTTCTCAAATATGGGAAGATGAATTATTAAAAACAAATCCAAATCCAACGGTTCAAGAAAAAAGCATTGCTTTTGAAAAATATAGAACTATACATCCCTACACTAAAGGAAACGGGTTTAAACCTTATGCTAGAGAGATGGATTTTATTTTAGAAAGAAGTTCTGAGGGAGAAAAGTTTAAAGCAGATGCATTATTTAAAGAATGGGAAAAGATACAAGAGAACAATTCGTATTCAAAAACAAGCACTCAATCTAATTGGATATCAAAAGGACCAATTAATACGCCTATCATACTGTCAAACGGAAAAAAGAGAGGTAACGGTAGGGTAAATTGTATTGCTTTTGATCCAGTTAATCAGGATATAATTTGGATAGGATCACCTGCAGGAGGATTATGGAAATCAGTAGACGGGGGAAGTAATTGGACAACAAATACTGACAACCTGCCGGTATTAGGTGTTTCATCAATTTCTATTGATCCAACGAATACACAAAATATGCTTATTGTAACTGGTGATGCTGATGCAACAGACACTTATAGTATTGGGATTTTAAAATCAACTGATGGAGGGAATTCATGGAATACAACAAGTTTAAGCTATAACATCAGTCAACAGAAAAGAATCAATAAAGTAATTATAAATCCCATATCCCCTGATTCTGTTTTTGCAGTAACTAATGACAATATTATGATAAGTACTGATGCTGGAGCAAATTGGCAAACAGTAGGGATAAACGGTAGATGGCGTGATATAGAATTTAAACCAGGAACTCCATCAACTATTTATGCAGCTAAAGAATCAAGTGGAGGTTCAAATGTTTACAGAACAACTGATGGTGGTGCAAATTGGAACGTAATAAATAATGGAATTGCCTCAAGCGGAAAATATCGCCCTTTAATTGCTGTTACTCCAGACAATCCTGAAGTGATTTATGCTCTTTATTCTGCTTCTGATTACAGTCTACATGGATTATACAAATCTTCTGATGCCGGAGACAGTTGGACACTACAATCAAATAGTCCAAATATTTTAGGAAGAGATACTGATGGGACAAGCGCAGGTGGTCAATCTTGGTATGACCTTAGTTTAGCAGTTTCAACAAATAATGAAAATTTACTTTATGTTGGTGGTATAAACCTTTGGAAAACAATTGACGGAGGACAATCATGGAATATTAATGCAAGCAGTGGAAATGGTAGCAATTATTCTTATATGCATGTCGATCAGCATGCTGCTGAGTTTAGCCCCCATACTCATGTAGCTTATGCAGGAAATGATGGCGGGTTGTATAAATACATGGAAAACCTAAACAAATGGGTAGATATTTCTGATGGATTAGAAATATCTCAGTTTTATAACTTAGGGTTATCACAATCCAACCCAAACAGATTAGTTGCCGGAGCACAAGATAATGGGACTGAAATGCTTACAAATAGCACATGGGATGCAATAATGGGAGGTGATGGAATGGAATGTAAAATTGATCATTATGATGATGATATTATTTATGCAGAATACCAATATGGTGGTATAAGAAAAACAAATAACGGGGGAAATAACTGGAACAACATAAAGCCTGTAAGCTATGAAGGAGGGTGGAACACGCCTTACGAAATGCACAGTAGTAATAATAATTTAATTGTTATTGGATATGAAGAGGTGTACAGATCAGAAACTGCTGGTGCGATTTGGGATTCCATATCGTATAATGTAAGTGGAGGGCAAGCTTTGAGGTCAATTGCGTTAGCTCCTTCAGATGAAGATTATATATATGCAGCAACTTATAGTAGAATTAAAGTAACCAAAGATGCTGGAGCTACATGGGTAAACATAAAGCCAGGATTACCAAATTATAATATTACTGATGTTACAGTAGCAAATAATAATGCCGATAGAGTTTGGGTAACTTTATCTCAATATAATAGTAGTCATAAAATTTACGAATCAATTGATGGGGGAACAAACTGGATAAATATTACAGCAACTGGATTACCAAATTTGCCAGCAAATTGTATTGCCTACCAAGCAGGTACAAATGATGATTTATATGTTGGGACTGATGTTGGAGTTTATTATAAAAACAATACTATGACAGATTGGATTCCATATATGAATGGCTTACCTAATGTAGTTATAAAAGAATTAGAAATTCATTATGCTGAAGGAACAATTAGTGCAGCAACTTTCGGGAGAGGAGTGTGGAAAAGCACACTAAATACACAGCCTCTTTCAATTTCTGAAAATAGTATTAAAAGCTTTGATATTTATCCTAACCCAGCAACAGATCAAATAACAATACATATTGCTAATAATATAATAAACAATTTAACAGTAACAATCTATAGCATAACGGGTCAATCTATTCTTGAAAAAGAAGTAAGTAGCACTTCAACTGTAATAAATACTAATAGTCTTGCAAAAGGATATTACATCCTACAACTAAGTAATAAAAAAGGAGGATCAATTGCAATAAGAAAAAAGCTAATTATAAAATAGCCTCAAACGATTTTATATATTTTCTTTTTCTGTCATTTGGCGCAAAAATAAGTCCAACAGTTACTACTACTTTATTATTATTAAAATAGGTTTTTATAAGGAAAGGACCTCCCATAAAACCTCTATCTAATTTCCATAATCCTCTATACGTATTTTCAGAGTAGATAGGAGAAAAAAATTTCTCCATTCTTACATGTTGCCCTTGTTTAGCCCCAAGTAGATACTTGGCAAAAATGCTATCCGTTTTTTGCAATACTTCTTGTTGAAGATTAATCGCTTTTGGTTCAAATGAATAAACAAAGAGATGTTTTATTTCTTCTTGTTTTTCAGGGTTATAAGTTGCCCAAAATAGAGCTACTGTATCTTTAACAATTGTGTATTCTGAAGGTATTAAAGTTTCAATATTAAATTGTTCCTTAATATTTTTCTCATGTATTTTTTGAGATGATTTTGAAATACTATTTCTTAAAATCCTAATTTCTCTAAACTCAAAAATTGACTTTACTTTATTTAAGTCTTTAGTTAATTTATTATCCTCATCCTTAAATCCCAACTGTACAACTAGCTGGCCATTAGCCCATTTATTCTGTTGATTGCTTGTGGGTACATTCTTAGCAATAATTACGATGTTCTTATGGGTCTTTAAAATAGACTTAAATTCACTATGATTTACTTGTATTACTCTAAAAGAAGATTCGTCTTTTGTTAATCCTTGAATAGGAACTCCAAAAGTTTTAAAGGCAACATCTTTAACTTGGTTTTCCCAAAGCAGGTCATCAACCACAAAAATAACTTCCGACAAAATTCCAGTTGAACTAGGCAAGGTTTTTACTCCATCAGAACAAGCACTTAAAAAAAATAGAACGACAATTAAATATCTCATCATGAAGTTGGTAATAAAATTGTAGTTCCTGGTTTCAAATTATCATTTTCCATATTATTTAAAGCTTTAATTTTCCAAACACTTAACCCATTATGTTTTTTAGCAATATCCCAAAGCGTATCGCCTTTTTGGATGATATATTCATTTTTACCTAAAACCTTTTTTTCAGCTGATAAATGCTTACCTTTTTTGACATAAATAACTAATTTATCACCTATATCCAATTTAGTTGATTTTAACTTATTCCATTCTTTAATCTCAAAAACATGTACATTATGCGCTTTCGCAATTCTTCCTAAATAATCGCCTCTATCAACTCTATAGACAATACGTTCTTCATCAATTAATATTTCCTTATTCCCAACAGCATCAATAAAAGCATAATTAGTCGTTTCATTAAGCTTAAAATCATGCACTGTATTGCTTGGAAAAGTTAATACAGCACCTTTAGGAAAAATTGATTTTTTATAAGCTGGATTTAAGTAATTTATGGTTTGCTCATTAACACATAATAATTCTGTCAATACCTTTAATTCAACTTCCTTTTTAAGAATAAGTGTATCAATATCTTCAAAGTTAATTTTAGGATCTACAAAGGCAATATCGTGTTCAGCCGCATACTGCATTGCATAATTTACCGCAATAAAAGTAGGCACATAATTTCTTGTCTCTTTTCGTAGATGAGGATATAATTCCCAAAAATCAGAAGAACCAACACTTACAATTTTTCGTTGCAAATAACCAGGGCCACCATTGTATGCTGCTAAAACCAAATTCCAATCTCCGAAAGTATCATATAAGCTTACAAAATATTCACAAGCTGATTTAGTTGCTTTAAGAGGGTCTTGCCTTTCATCCATATAAGAAGTAACCTCTAACCCATATTGCCTGCCTGTTAAATACATGAATTGCCATAAACCAGAAGCTCCTGAGCGTGAACGAGCTTTAGGATTAAGGGCCGACTCAACAATAGCTAAATATTTAAACTCAAGTGGCAAGTTATATTGATCTAACTCACGTTCAAACATTGGGAAATAATACGGAGCTAAACCTTTCATTCTGGAAATTAAAGCTTTGTTTCTTCCTAAATAACTATCAATAAAAACTTGGACTTTATCATTATATACCAAATCCATTGGCGTGTTTTTATCTAACTGTTGTAATCTCCAAGCAATTATATTCTCTTGTTTGAACTCCATGTTCTCAGATAATACAGTAATACTATCGATACCAATTATATCAACATTTAATAAACTATCCTGATTTGCAATAGCAAAAAGGGGTATTATTAGAAAAAAAATTATAATTCTATTCATACTACAAAATTGAGATTAAATACATGAACTATTATGGTTTAGCAGATTCAATTATTAACTATATTATGTTAACGAAAATTGGCAAAAATTTAATAATTAATTAAATACAAGTTGTTTACTTGTTATTTTACATTAAAAATCTAAAATACCGTATCTTTGCAAGCATACAAATGAAAAAAACTACTAGATATCCACAAGGTCCTCTATTAAGTAAGATTAATAGTCCAGATGATTTACGCAAGTTAAATAAAAATCAGCTGGAACAAATTTGCAGTGAACTAAGGCAATATATTATTGATATTGTATCAGAAAAAGGGGGGCATTTTGGTGCTAGTTTGGGTGTTGTTGAATTAACAGTTGCTTTGCATTATGTTTTTAATACTCCTTCCGATCAGTTAGTTTGGGATGTTGGACATCAAGCTTATGGTCATAAAATTCTTACTGGCCGAAAAGAACAATTTCCAACAAATAGAATTTATAAGGGGCTAAGTGGTTTCCCAAAAAGAAGCGAAAGTGTTTATGATACTTTTGGAGTAGGGCATTCCTCTACCTCAATTTCTGCAGCGCTAGGTATGGCTATGGCTTCTAAAGTTAATGGCGAAAAAAACAAGCAACATATTGCAGTAATTGGTGATGGATCTATGACTGCTGGGATAGCTTTTGAAGCTTTGAACCATGCTGGCGCTGAAAACTCAAACCTATTAGTTATTTTGAATGATAACTGTATGTCGATTGACCCTGCAGTTGGAGCCTTAAAAGAATATTTAACTGACATTTCTACTTCACGAACGTATAATAAGACCAAAAATAAAATTTGGAAAATATTAGGTAAAATCAGTAAATACGGACCAAATGCACAAGCGGTAGCAACAAAAGTTGAAAAAATAGTTAAATCAACTTTACTAGGTGAAAGTAATTACTTTGAATCGTTAAATTTTAGGTATTTTGGCCCTATTGATGGTCATGACCCAGAACACTTAGTTAGCGTTTTAAATGACTTAAAAGATATACCTGGTCCTAAAATATTACACTGCCTAACAGTAAAAGGTAAGGGCTACATCCCTGCTGAAAAAGGAAACTCAACAAAATGGCATGCTCCAGGTATTTTTAATAAAGAAACAGGAGAGTTCATAGTTGGGAAAAAGAAAAAAACACCTCCAAAATACCAAGATGTATTTGGAGAGACAATAATAGAACTTGCTAAAATAAATGAACAAATTGTAGGCGTTAGTCCAGCCATGCTCTCTGGTTCATCTTTAAGTAAAATGATGGCCGAGATGCCAGAAAGAACTTTTGATGTTGGGATAGCCGAACAGCATGCAGTTACTTTCTCAGCAGGAATGGCAACACAAGGTAAAGTGCCTTTTTGCAATATCTATTCCTCATTTATGCAAAGGGCTTACGATCAGGTTATTCATGATGTAGCCTTACAAAATTTAAATGTTGTTTTTTGCTTAGACAGAGGAGGATTAGTTGGTGCTGATGGAGCAACACATCATGGGGCTTATGATATTGCTTTTTTCAGATGTATTCCAAATATGATTGTTTCGGCTCCTATGAATGAAAAGGAGTTAAGAAACTTAATGTTTACCGCTCAATTGCCTAATCAAGGGCCCTTCTCAATTAGGTACCCAAGAGGTAATGGAGTTACGCTCGATTGGAAAACTCCTTTTGAAGAAATTGAAATAGGAACAGGGAGAGTTGTAAGGGAAGGAGAAGAAATTGCTATTTTATCTTTTGGACATCCTGGAAATTTTGTAGTTAAAGCCCAAGAACAATTTGAAAAAGAAGGTTTAAATATTGCACATTATGACTTGCGATTTGCAAAACCATTAGATGAAAAGCTATTGCATACAATTTTCCAAAAGTTTGATAAAATTATCACGATTGAAGACGGTTGTTTGCAAGGTGGATTTGGAAGTTCAATCTTAGAGTTTATGGCAAATAATGATTATCAAGCTAAAGTAAAAATGCTTGGTATTCCTGACATATTCATTCATCACGGAACACAAGAAGAATTGTATAATGATTGTCATTATGATACAAAAGCAATAGTAAGTTCAGTACAGAAAATTCTAGAAAAAAGTCTTATCACTCAAGTAGGGTAAGAAGAAAATATTGAAAAATAATTGAGTATGAAAATTAAAGAAATTCTTCAATCAGAAGGAAACGAACAAAAAATTCATGTTAAAGGTTGGGTAAGGACTAGAAGAGGAAGTAAACATGTTTCTTTTATTGCTTTAAATGATGGTTCAACAATAAATAGCATTCAAGTTGTTGCTGAAGCTAGCGATTTTGATGAAGAGCTAGTGAAACAGATTACTACCGGTTCTTGCATAAGTGTAAGTGGTAAATTAGTGGCATCCAAAGGAAGTGGACAGTCAGTAGAAATACTTGCAAAATCCATTGAAATATTAGGAGGTGCTGATGCTGATGAATATCCGTTACAACCTAAAAAACACAGCCTAGAATTTTTAAGAGAAAAGGCTCACTTACGTTTTAGAACAAATACTTTTTCAGCTGTATTTAGGTTGCGTCATACCCTCACTTTTGCGGTACATAAATTCTTTAATGATAAAGGATTTTTCAATATTCACACTCCTATTATTACAAGTATTGATGCTGAAGGAGCAGGGGAAATGTTTCAAGTAACTAACCTTGATTTGGAAAAATTACCAAAGACAGAGGAGGGGAAGGTTAATTATGATGAAGATTTTTTTGGAAAAAAAACAAGCCTTGCTGTAACGGGACAATTAGAAGCTGAATTGGGTGCTTTAGCACTTGGACAGGTATATACATTCGGGCCGACATTTAGGGCTGAAAACTCTAACACCTCTAGGCATTTATCAGAATTTTGGATGATAGAGCCAGAGGTTGCATTTGCTGATTTAAACGAAAACATGGATTTGGCAGAAGAGTTTCTAAAGTATTGTATTCAATATTGTATTGAAAACAATGCAGAGGACTTACAGTTTTTAGATGCTAGAATGGAAGAAGAGGAAAGTAAACTAAAAAAAGAAGACCGCTCAGAAATGGGTTTGCTAGAAAGACTACAATTTGTTATTGAAAATAATTTTGTACGCTTAACTTATCGTGAAGCAATTGATATTTTAAGAAATTCAAAACCAAATAAGAAAAAGAAATTCCAATACCCTATTACTGGTTTTGGGGACGAATTACATTCAGAACACGAGCGTTATTTGGTAGAAAAGAAATATAAAAAACCTGTTATCATTACAGATTATCCTAAAGGAATTAAAGCCTTTTATATGCGCTTGAATGACGATAATGAAACGGTAAGAGCAATGGATGTTTTATTCCCGTTAATTGGAGAAATTATTGGTGGTTCGCAAAGGGAAGAAAGATTAGACGTACTGCATTCTCGTATGAATGAAATGGCTATTGATAAAAAAGAATTATGGTGGTACCTAGAAACTAGAAAGTTTGGTACTTGCACCCATAGTGGTTTTGGTTTAGGATTCGAACGCTTAATCATGTTTGTTACGGGAATGAAAAATATCAGAGATGTGATTCCTTTCCCTAGAACACCACAAAATGCTGAATTCTAATAGATGAACAAACAAAGGTTACAGCAAAAGCAGTATCAGAGCCTAAGCCCTCAACAGATACAATTTTTAGGACTTTTGCAAATACCTATTGTCGCATTAGAAAAACGGATTGAAGAAGAACTAGAAGAAAATCCTGCCCTAGAAGAAGAGGAGCAAGAAGAGATAAATCTTTCAGAAAGAAGCTTCCAACAACATAATAGTGATGATATTCAATTTCAGATTGAAGATAAATCAGAAAGTTTAAGTGATTACCTGGGTCAGCAATTAATTGCACTTGACATTGATGAAAACCAGTTATTTCTAGTAAATTATCTTATTAATAGCCTTGATGACAATGGGTTTTTAAACAGAGATTTACATTCAATAACAAGTGACTTACTCATCAGTAATAATCTTGATATTAATGAGCAGCAACTAAACAATGCACTTACAATAGTTCAGCAACTTGAACCTTATGGAGTAGGAGCAAAGAATTTGCAAGAATGCCTAGTGATACAACTAAAGCAAAAACACCCAGAAAAAGAATTAGAAAAAGAAATTCTTAGCAATTATTACATTCCTTTTAGCAACAAAAACTTTGAACATTTAGCAAAACACCTTGAGGTTGATTTTGATACACTTAAAAAAGCGTACTCCACAATTGAATCCCTTAACCCAATACCGGGGAATGGATTTTCAAAAAATGCTGAAGGAATCGCTTATGTTTACCCTGATTTTAGCATTGCAATTGCTGATGGTAAACTTGAACTGAAACTAAATAATAGTAATGTAAAACCAATAAAGGTAAGTTCATATTATCAAAACATGCTTAAGGAAACAGAGGATGAAGCGACCAAGAAATTTTTAGTTGAAAAGGTAGAAAAGGCAAATTGGTTTAAGGATGCGATAGCAAAAAGAAATACTACTTTAAAAAATGTTGTTACTGCTATATTAGGAATACAGGAATCTTACTTTATTTCTGGAAACGAAAAGGAGTTGAAACCTATGAAACTAGCCGATATTGCTCAAATCGTAAATATGGATATATCCACTATTTCAAGAGTGAGTAACTCCAAATATATCGCAACTCATTTTGGTACTTTTAAACTGAAAGAACTTTTTTCAGAAGCTTACAGAAAAGATAATGGCGAACTCATTTCAACCAAAGAAATAAAAACAAGATTACAAGAAATAATAGCAACAGAAGATAAAATTAATCCTTTTACTGACGAAAAATTAGCTGAGCTACTTGGGAAAGATGATTATCATATTGCCAGAAGAACAGTAGCAAAATACCGAGAAAATTTAAACATTCAGATTGCAAAATTAAGAAGAGAACTATAATGAAATTAACACAACTTATATCAATCCTTTTGCACCCAATGTTCATGCCTTTATTAGCCGTACACTTAACTTTACTTGTTTTGCCTTCACTTGCCTTTACCCTTAGCCAGAACCTACTACTTATCTATGGTATTCTTGTTTTTAGTACTATGATTTTGCCTTTAGTAAGTATTTTTTGGCTTATGCGAAAAGGAAAAGTAAGTTCACTTGAAATGAGCAACCATAAAGAGCGCTCATTACCACTATTTAAAACAGTTATCTGGATGTCATTTGGCTATTATTTACTTCAGAACTTACTATTTTACACACCGATATTAAAAGCTGAATTATTAGGAGCAATAATTATAATTCTTATTGCCGCTATCGTCTCAAAATATTGGAAAATAAGTTTGCATTTATTGGGTATAGGTGGGGTAGTAGGTGTTTTTATAGCTTTGCAAATAATGCATGGTGATTTTCTTTATCTGCTGCTATTGTTTATTCTGCTTTCAGGTTTGCTTGGGGTAGCTAGGATAAAACAAAAAGCACATAATTATGCCCAAGTTTATGCAGGATTTTTAGTCGGACTAAGTGTAGAGCTTATCACGCTACTCGTCTATTAATTTTATATCAATAATTTCAATCCTTCGCTCTAAAATTGCATCCAGACTATATATTGAATTCAATCTATCATTAGGGTTATCGCTTACTTCTTTGATGGACTTACTTTCCCCTAATGGCAACTCAATAATTTGTAAAAACCCAGAATTAAGAAAAGGTGAAAACAACATATTATCATAGAGTCTTAAATAATTTACAAAAGACTGAATCCTTCTTTTTGATAGATTGATATTATACTCCTTTTTATGCAATGGGCTTGAAAAACCTTTAACATGTAATTGTATTTTTTTTCCTAACTTTAAATCAGCTAAAATATGAGAGAAAATACGCTTTAGCTTATTAAAATTTCCTTTTAAAGAATCTTCAAAAAACACTGCCGAGTTAGGCGAGTACAGATTGTATTCTTCTTCCATTTTAAAATAGGAAATATAAGCATCCTTATAGGTTTTATCAGTTGTAACACTCATAGTGCAACAATCAGGCTCATCATTATGGAAATATAATTTTAGGGGCAAGTATTGGGCAATAGGCGAGATACTTTCAGGCTCTTCAATCACCGGTTGTTCAAACTCAAAAGAGAAAATATCATTGCAACAAAACTCGTTGGAAGTGTATAGCGCCCCTTTACGATTAGAAGCAAAATAGCCTTTTGTTTGCGAATAAAAAGAAAGGTACATTTCGTCTTGC
This sequence comes from Cryomorphaceae bacterium, assembly GCA_949511925.1. Taxonomy (GTDB): domain Bacteria; phylum Bacteroidota; class Bacteroidia; order Flavobacteriales; family BACL11; genus UWMA-0277. Next base: position 18,369 of record CATEYX010000102.1, read on the forward strand.
TTGGTGTTTAGTTGAATTGCATTAATAGGTTTTTCCCACAAATTTAATTTGCCATTTGCAGTATAAATATCAAATTCTCCTACACCATTTTTTCTGTTGGACGAAAAATATAAAACCTCTTCAAACGAATTAAAGAAAGGAGTTATCTCATCAAATTTTGAATTAATTTTATTGCCAGCATTGATAGGGATGCCATAGTTTCCATCTTTATTAATTATACTTAACCATATATCCATTCCGCCAAACCCACCTTTCCTGTCAGAAACAAAATACAACACTTTTTGCTGATTATGAATTGCAATATGAGGTTGAGTATTTGTTGAGTTTGCCAAATTTATATTGCTGTTTAACTCTTCTGTTATTTGCTTTTTATAATTCCTAAGTGCAATTTTACAATTCCCTTGGTCATCACAGGCACTAAAATAAAAAACCAACTCGTCTTTTGGAAAATGACTATTGGCAGTAGAATAGGAACTTCCTAAATTAATATACTTTCCTTTTTGCCACTTCCCATCCTTAAGCGTGCTTGAAAAAATAGCGGACTGATATATGTCTTCTTGCAAAGTTGAAGAAGTATAATAAGCTGTATTCTCATCAATTTGAACAAAATTAAGCTCGGGACCATAGGTATTAACATTGCCTTTCAAATGGCTAATAGTTACCCCTTGAGAAAAGCTAAGTAATGGGAATAATAATATTATAAGACTTAGTTCCTTCATCTTCCAAAGATAGTTAATATTTTCTCCAAATTTCATTATAAATATTTTGGGCAAATTTCCTGCTCAACAATTTTTATCTTTTTCTTGACCTTCCACTGGTATACCAATGCAAATTCAAAGCCTCCTTTATTGTTACTTGCATTGGTCAAACTTGAAGTATTTACATCATAACTCACAACACAAGAAAAACCTTCAATTTCAGCTCCAAAATAAAGAATAAGGGCATCATTAATTCGATCAGCAATTCCTGATTTTAAAAGAATATCTCTTTCCCCTTCCAATAAATAATTAACATCACAGCCCAATAAAAATTCTTTGTCGGTATCCTGATTAGAAAAAACTAATTTAGGCTGAATACTCAAGTTATCCGTATAGGCATAATTAAGAGCCGTATGGAAATTTATTTTTTGATTCAAACGAATAGCATCATCATCAGTAAAGGATTGTTTGGGTTTATTTATATGGAAAAATGCTATCCCAGTTTCTAATAATAAATCTTCATTTAAAAAAAATTGATTAGCAACTCCAAGAGAAATATCAGGGAAAGTAAAATTAAAATTACTTAAATTTTCAGGATTGTTAAATACTAAATCATCAACAACAATCGACCTTTGAAAAAGACCAAATTCTGCCCCAAAACGAAATGAGTTTTCCTTACTTGTTGCGACACTTTTTACATACGTAAAATTTAATCCTGAAGTTTTAAAACGAGAATCTCCAGCAATATCATTTAAAAATTGTAAACCAATACTGTGGCTGGGAAGAATATCTTTTCTTTCCAATGCCAACGTAAAAGTTGTAAAGGGAACACTCACACTTGCCCATTGCGATTTTCGGTGAAGGGTAGCTTTATAATCATTTTTTTGTACCCCAACCATTGCAGGGTTTAACACGAAACTGTTGGCCAAAAATTGAGAGAAATGTACATCCTGAGCCCAAGCATTTACTGCAAAGGATAATATCAATATTAAGGCAATCTTTCTCATCTGATAAGAGTAATATTTCCCTTTTTAAAGAGCGTTTTATCATCCACACATTTAAGTTCCAAATAAAAGTCGAATACCTGAGGATTTAATTTTTCTCCTCTATAGGTGCTATCCCATTTAATATTAATATCAGTGGTGGAAAAAACTTTTTGCCCCAAACGATTAAATATTTCAAGCTTGAAATCAATAACTACTCCATCCTTATCCACAATAAAATAAGTATCATTTACTCCGTCCTCATTAGGGCTAAATGCGGTTGGTACAGTAATTCCACCTTCATTGCAAAACACATCCAACACCACAATACAAACGCTATCGGTAACACTACAACTATAGGCGTTAAAAACCTCAACAGCATAACACTCACTTTGTATAGGTTCAACCAACACTGTATTGGCGGTGCTAGTAAGGTTATACCAAACAAAACTATCATCAGTCTTAACATTTAAATAAGCCGATTCTCCTCTGAAAATTGTATCCTTATCCAACCACAATGAGTCAATAATAGGATTGTCGAAAATTTGAATAAAAATGGAATCTTTTAAAACACAACCATCTCCATTTATAGCTTTTACACTATACCAGATTGAAGTGTCGGTATAGCTACTAATACTTGAAGAATCAGCATTGTAAGTTATTGCTAAAGGCTCCCATAAATAAGAAGTTATTGCCACACTAGGCATTAGGTTTTCAACCAACAAAAAGATACTGTCACCGTGACACAAATCAATTTCACCTGTCAAATTAAAATTAATGCTTTGTGCATTCACCCCAACACTGTCCACCCGATCACAGTTACCATCAGTAACTTTTACATAAAATTGGGCAATACTTGCCACTGTCAAATTATCAGTAAGGCTTAGCGTATCGGTAAAATTAATATTGGAGGACCAAAGTATGTCAGTGGCTCCGCTATAACTCGCCTGCAATGTTATCGGGGTATTGCAGTAAGAAGTATCCTCACCAGCATCTAGTGAAAAACTAGGTACAATTATATTTTGCGTTAAGGTGTCCGTACAGCTTCCGTTGGAAAGAAGCATTTGATAAGATATACTAGTTGACGAGCTACAAAAAGGATTGGAAACATTGGGGCTACTTAAGTCAGTTGCAGGAGACCACACATAAGATATTGTTGGGTCGTTAACAGGAAGTAAGCCAATTTGAATTAGGTCGTCTTTACATTTTACAATACTTGTAATCGTATCAGAGGAATTCGCTAATATATACACCTGTTTTGTTATCGTATCCGACACATTACAAGCTCCTGAAGAAGTTGCAATTAAGGTAACCGTAAAATTGCCTGCTTGAGCGTAATTATGAGTTGGGTTTTCCAAAATAGAATTTAGACCATCACCAAAATTCCATTGGTAATTGATAGTTGTAGTTGCAGTGCTTAAATTCTGGAAATTGATATTCGTATCGCAACCAACCCAAGAAGTATTAAAGTCAGCTATTACCATAGGGAAATCAAAGTTGAATTTAAAGACTCCATTGTTGCAGTTTGGGCTATTATTGGTTACCGAAACGGCACCAGGGTTGGGTTCTATTGGGAAATCAGAACTACCACCACAACCTGCACAAACGGATTGATAAATAATTCCTTTTTTATCAAAACGACTTGTCCCTCCATCTACATGTTCATTGCTTTGGCTTCCTCCAAAATAGGTAGCATAAACCATGCTGGTTAAAGCATCATCAACTACCATTAAATAAAAATCATTTCCATCAGTAGTTGGTTGAAAGGCAGTAGGACTTACCGGCAAATTAAGTGTTGACAATGGCCCTCCTAAATTTGACCCCCATCCTGAAAGATAAATCTTGTCGCAAACATCAACTAAAAAAGCGGTTGGAGAAATATCAGGGCTTCCCTTACCTGTACCCACAACTGTAGCCCTTAAAACACTTGCTAAGTCTTTAGTGAACACCGCAATAAATTGTCCTCCCCCACTTTCAAAATAAGTTGCATTCTGCACTAAAGTTGAAGCACTCGCTTTTGTTTGTCCAAATAAATAAACTGCATCTGTACTCCCAATTTCCACAAAATACGATTGGTCATATGCTGGCGAACCATACAAGGAAGAATAAAGAATCTGATTTCCATCTGAACTAATTAAACTTATAAAAGCATCTGCCTTTAAGGTGTCCTGATGGCCAGTTTGGTAGGCATTAGATGTTGTTGGGAAAAGAGCAGATGTCGTTCCTCCTGTCACATAAATATTGTCATCTTTATCCAACGCTAAAGAATAAATAGCATCTGCAGCATTTTCCCCTAAATAGGAACTCCAAATGACTGAGGAAAGTAGATTATCCATTTTAACAATACAACCTTCTTGACCTCCTTGATTTGTATTTTGGAAGCCACCAACAATTGGAAAATCAGTAGACTGTGTACAAGTAGCAATATAGATGTTATTATTCTGATCAATGTCAATTTCTCCCCGAACCTCATCAGCATAATTAAACTTTAATTTAGGAGCGGTATTTAGTCCATCATTATCGGATCCTCCTAAAAAAGTGGAGGCCAATAAATTTCCTCCATTAGTACTTAATCTTGATACAAAAATATCAGATCCATCAGGGAAACTCACCCCAATTCCTGATGGAGAAAATCCTGGCCCACCACTAAAATTTGGCTGATAAGCCGAATTAGTGGTTGGAAAATCAGCAGAGCCAGTTGTTCCGAAAATAAATAATTCATCAGCACTATTGACAATCATACTATGGGGTAATTCATCTTTTGTTCCGCCTAAATAAGTAGAATAAATTCTAATTGTACCACTCGTGTCGTACTTTGTTATTGCTACATCAGTACCACCGGCAGCATTGGCATAGTTAAGTTGGTAAGCCCCTAAAGTGGTAGGATATCCTACTCCAAAAGAAGTACTTCCACTGTATAAGAAACCAAAATCATCATAGGTAGCGGTATAACCGAAATTATCCGTTGTAGAACCAGAATAAGTGGAGAATTCTAAAACAGGGTCAATTACTAAAGGATAATTTCTATTGTAATCATCTGGGAACTCAAACGAAAGGATATTGCTTTTTAAATGATACACACACGCCACCTCAACTTCAATACCCTCTATAATTTGATAAGCATAAGGACGATATTCAACAATATTATTTACACTCGTATTGATGACCAGGTTTCCGTTACTAATTTTAATATTACTAAGCCCTTGATATCGCAATTTGATTGCTTTTTCGTTAGCCGATTTGTCAAGATAAAGTTCATATTTTAACTTATCATCATTAACAAATAAATGCAGATCAACACCTTGATAAATGCTTTTTTGGATTTGTCGCTTATAGGATTTAACCCCTGAAGCCCAAGATAATTTATCGCCTAAATAATAATTTTCAAAGAAACTACTCTCTTCCTCCAATTCAATATTAGGATCAGCATTTGCATTAAGAAATGAAACAGAATAAGCATGTGCATAAACTCTATTGTTAGTTGCTAAGCCATCATGGATATCCGCTACTTGCTTTCCATTATAAAAAGCATAAGTAAGTTTTGCTTTTTCAACATATAAAGCGCCAGAAGGAAGATTTGTTTTGGAGATTACTGCTTTTGGGAATTGACCTTTATTTTCAATAAAAGTATTTTGTGAATTTGCCAGAAAAAAGAACATAACAAAGAGTAGGGTAAACAACTGCTTTAATATACTTTTTTTAAATTCCATCACATTTTTTAATTCATCAGAATTTGCATTAAACTGTCTTTAGCTAACATGTACGCTACTCTATTTTCCTTTTTTATAGGATCGCCAGGTGGTAGTTTTTGTTTAAACGGATCGACCTGTTTATCATTTTTCCAGAAACGATAACAAACATGAGGACCAGTTGCTAATCCTGTACTTCCTACATAACCAATAATATCACCTTGCTTCACAAATACGCCTTTTCGTATTCCAGGTTTAATTTTTGACATGTGTAAATACTGAGTTGTATAGGTTCCGTTATGCCTAACTTTCACATAATTACCATTGTTCTTTGTGTAAGTTGCAGCTATAATTGTTCCGTTTGCAGTCGACCAAATAGGGGTGCCTTTTTCTGCTGCATAATCAGTACCAAAATGTCCTTTCCATCTTCCTGTTACCGGATGTTTTCTTCTTTTGCTATAGCGAGAGGAAATACGTTTATAATCTACAGGAGCCATTAAAAATGCTTTGCGTAAGGTTTTACCTTGATCGTCATAATAATCGCCGAAATTCTCATTTTCCTTATAATAAAAAGAATAAAAATCTTGCCCTTTATGCGTGAACTCTGCAGCCAATAGCCTACCAATACCAATATACTCTCCATTAATATACTTATCCTCATAGTACACTCTAAAGCCATCATTTTTCTGAATCTTAAAAAAATCAATTGTCCAAGCATAAATAGTTGAAAGTTCAGCTGTTAATTTAGGACTTAGCTTTTGCTCCTCCATAGTTAACCAAAGTGATGATTTTATAATTCCAGAAGCGGTTTTTAGCTTAACAGTTACTGGCTTTTTTCCTTTATAGACATCTATTTCTCCTCTTAAATCAAAAACAACATAGTTGGTTGCGTCAATTTCATAAATAAAATATTGCGCCTTTTTGGTAGAATCAGAAGCGCAAATAACCGTATATTTTTTGCCTGTATTTACGCGTCTGACATCAAATATTCCTTTTGATTTTTTAACAATTTTATTGATTTCAAAATGATCAATATGGTTCAAATAAAGAATCTCTCCCATAGTTTGCCCCCTTTTTACAAAACCTTTTGTAACATTGAACGAATCTACAAGAATATTATATTCATAAGAAGGTTCAACTACTTCTTGAATAACCTCCAACTTTTCTACTGCCTTTTTATCTTTATTTATGTTAGTTAACATAAACAGTAATGCTGTTCCCATTACTAGTATTCCAAACCATTTTTTCATCCTGCTAATTTAATGTTTAAATTTTTCTGTAATCATAATTATTCTTCAATTATTGACAAAGGATGTTTAACATGTTTATACTCTTGCAAAACTGCTTTTATTAAGCCTGTCCATATCTTAGTTTCTACTCTTAAAAGTAGATGATTTTTATCATCAGAGATCCATATTTTCATTTCTTCTCCATCTTCAAAAATCCTACCTTCTTGCATTTTAGGTTGAAAAACCATACAATCAACTTTCCCCCATTCAGTTTCTATAATTTCATTCTTTAAGTACTTAATCTCAAGAAAATAATTTTCATCATCCATAAAAATAGGGACATAAAAAGAGCCTACATTTAAGATACTATCTTTTTTAAAAGTTCTGGCATAAAAGAATGCCGATAACATATCTTGAGTTTGAATAGGAATGTTAAATGTACTATCCTGAGTAACTACATTTTCGTTATTATGGTTGAAATTATACTTTTGACTTATAACATGACGCCCTTCTCTTACTTCCCTATTAAACACAAGTGGGAGTAGGGTTGAGGTGTCAATAAATGTTTCGTAAACATCTCTAACCTTAAAAACCCAATCAAAGAAAGGAGCTGTCCTACCTTTTCCGATAATATGAAAACTTGGTTTGTTGTTTACGGATATAATTTCTTTAACCTCCAATTCAGCATATCCAACATTAATTGCGCCAAAAGATATTTTGTATGCCGCATACTCGCCTAAATTATACGGTAAACTGGTTTGTGAAAAACCTAAAATAGAAAACGAAATAAAAGCTATGATTAAGAATAATCTCATAGCGCAAAGATAGTAATTATCCTTCCTTATTCATGTATTTAGAAAAAGCTAATAAATCAGATTCCTTAAAATTATCAGCCATTATGTGTAGTCCAATTGACATTCCATTGGAATGATTTTGAATAGGAATTGAAATAGCAGGATTACCAGCAAGGTTTGCTTGTACAGTAAAAATATCTTCCAAATACATTATTGTTGGGTCAGTATGTTTTGTGCCTATTGCAAAAGGTGTATGAGGGGTCGTTGGTGAGATTACAAAATCATAATCCTTGAACATCTCATTGGTCTTGTCTTGAATTAGACGTCTAATTTTTTGTGCTTTGGTAAAGTAAGCATCATGATAGCCTGCACTCAACACAAAAGTACCTAACATAATTCTTCTTTTTACCTCCTCACCAAAGCCTTCGGTTCTACTATTTATGTAAGTGCTTTCAAGATTAGTAATATTTTCACTTCTATATCCATAATGAACACCATCAAAACGAGCTAAATTAGATGATGCCTCAGCTGTTGTAATCACATAATAGGTAGGTACCAAATAATCTAAATAGGAAAAAGAAATTGGCTCAACTATATGACCTTCCGCCTTTAATTCTTCAATTTTATTTTCAATAACTAACTTTATCTCTGGGTCTAAGCCTTTACTCTCTAAACATTCTTTTATATAAGCAATTCGCTTAGGGCTATCGCTTAATGGGGCTTTAGAATACTCATCTACCTTTCTTGTAGAAACTGTACTATCAAACTCATCTTCTCCAGCTATAACTTCAAGTAGCAAAGCTGAATCCTGTACTGTATTTGTTAAAGGTCCTATCTGGTCGAATGAAGATGCGTATGCAATTAAACCATAACGAGAGACACGAGAATATGTAGGTTTTAAACCAACAATACCACAAAATGCAGCTGGTTGTCTGATTGATCCACCAGTATCACTCCCTAATGTGGCTAAACAAAGCCCTGCTGCAACCGCAGCTGCCGAACCACCTGAACTTCCTCCTGCTACTTTTGTGTTGTCTAGTGGGTTTTTTACAGTTCCGTATATTGTGTTTTCATTAGCTGAACCCATTGCAAACTCATCACAATTAAGTCTACCAATAATTATCGCATCTGCAGCTAATAGTCTGTCAACAACGGTTGCGCTAAATAAGGATTCAAAACCATCTAAAATTTTAGAAGAAGCCGAAACTTTATGATCCTTATAGCAAAGGTTATCTTTTATTGCTATAACCATTCCAGCCAATTTACCAGCAGTGCCATTTTCTAATTTTCTATCCACAGCTAAAGCCTGACTCAAGGCCTCATCAGTATATACTTGAATAAAAGCATTTAAGTGATTATGCTCTTCAATTTTTTGCAGATAAGAATTGGTTATTTCAACACAAGTAGTTAACTGGTTTGAAAGCGCGCTTTGCACTTGTTTAAAGGAACGAAAAGTTGTCAAATTTAAAAGGAATTAATCTTTCTTATTATCTTCTTTCAAGTCTTTAGTCGCCTCCTTGAATTCTTTCATTCCCTTTCCTAATCCTTTCATTAATTCTGGTATTTTTTTACCGCCAAACATTAATAAAAAAACCAATACAATAAGTACAATTTGCCATGGGCCAATCATCCCTAATAATAATACTGATATCATAATTTTAATTGTTAAATTGAATATGCAAATCTATGCATTTTGATTTAATAAGCCTTAAATAACCATTTAGAAGGGTCTTGTTTATCATAACCTTTCCAAATTTCAAAATGGAGTTCCGTTTTTTCTTCTATTTCTTGTGTAAAAACTATTCCTATCTTCTCCTTAGCTAGCATCTTATCGCCCACCTTAACACTAACTTCTTTTAGCCCTGAATAGACAGTAAAATATTCACCATGATTTAACAAAATTGCTTTTCCCTCACCTTTAATGAAAAATATTCTGCTAACTGTTCCGTCAAAAACAGCTCTGATATTCATATTTTCATCTGTCACAATATCAATACCGTTATTGAATGTTTCGATTCCAGCAAGAAAAGTATGCTTTTGCTTGCCATAACCTTGTATAATTACTCCTTTTTCCAATGGCCAAGGTAATTTTCCTTTATTATTATTAAACTCTGATGACAAAACCATTGCTTCTGGAGTTAGGGCAAAACCCTTGTTTTTCTTTTCAGCTTCTTCTCTTGCTTTACGGATTTCTTCAGCAATTATCTTACGAATTTCGTCATCCAAAGCTTTTGCTCTTTTTTGCTTATCCTTCAATTGTTTCTTAAATAAGTTTTCGGATTTACTTAACTTATTAACCAATTCTTGCTTTTCTTGTTTCGTGTCACTAATAGAATTTAGTTCTTGTTTTTTAGCACCAATTAAATTCATTTTTGATGCCGACTCCAAAATAAGGTGATTGTTTTTTTCGGTTAAGACATCCTCTTTAATGGCTAATTTTTTTTGACTTTCAATAATTTTATCCACCTGATTTTTACGAAAAGAGGCGTATTGTTTTAAATATACTATTCGCTTATAAGCCTGATTAAAATCCTCTGCAGAAATAATAAATATCAAATCATTACGATTTCCTTTCTCTTTAAAACAAGCATAAATCATCTTAGCATATTCACTTTTTAATAAGACAAGTTCTTGCTGTTCATCAACAATGGATTGCTGTGTTTTAATAATAGAACGTTCCGTTTTTCTAATTTGATTACCAAGTAAACTTATCTCGATATTCAAGGTTTTCAATAAGCTTTCTTTATTGCTAATTTGCATATCCAACACTCGCAAATAACTTAAAGATTTGCTTTTATTCGCTTTAGTTTTATTTAATAAATTAGTAGTATAACTGATCTCTTTTTCTATACTTGACTTCTGTTTTTTAAGTTCATCCTTAGTTTGCGAAAAAACTGAAAAACATAGGAAAATCCCTAAAAATAAAAAGATATATTTATTTTGCCTCAACATAAGAACTAGGTATTTTAAAAGGCGTTTTATGCTGCTGATCAAAAACTACTTTGGAATAGTTTAATTTTAGATTAAATACCTTTTTAGAAGATGATTTCACTACAAGCTCTAACTGTTCGGGGAAATCATTATCAAAACTAAAGTTGCTATAAGTATACATTAAACTATTTTCTTTATTAATCAAAACTCCTTGCCTTATTCTGAAGAAATTAGAAATAGTATAGATATAATCTTGTGTGCTTAACAAGAAATCATCATTAGTCTTATCAAAAGAATATTTCTTCTTTACAATTTTTGGACTAGACATTATCATTTCCTGTATTTCGTTAAAAGCAATATCTGTTTTAATTATTTTAGAAATATGATCAAATGGTTTTACAAGATAAGTCTTGTTTGTACGATTAATATAATATACCGAATCCTTAGTTAGTACTGCTCTGAAGAGTTCAATGCCAAAAGGAGCAGTAACAGAGGCCCAAATAAGACTATCCTTTCTAACTCTAATTGAAATTCCTAATGAAACTTCATTGTCCTTTTCAAGCACTAACCTAACCTTTCCTTTTAACTCCAACCACTCAGGAAATCTATTCTTTGAATTTACCTTTGCAATTAATTCTTTTGCATTTTTTGGAGGTATAGACAAACTAAGCTCTGAAATATTTTTCGTAACACAGGATGAGGCAAACACAATACAAAAAAAATATAGTGCTATCTTATTCATACAACTTACCGTCCTCAAGTTTTTTATCTAAAAACTTACTTGCTTCTCCTAAATTTTTTGCTTTTTTCCATTCAAGAATTGCACCTTCAATATTCCCTAATTTATATAAAATATCACCATAATGTTCTACAACAACTGCACTCATATCACTTCCGTTAGCTAATGATTTTTGCATCCAAATTTTTGCTTGTTCATAATCTGCTAACTCATATAAAATCCAAGCATAAGTATCCTGATAAGTGCCATTGTCTTTCTCCAACTCATTACACTTGTAAGACATTTTCTTAGCTTTCTCTAAATTTATCTTTCTAAGTGAAAGGTAATAGGCGTAATTATTAAGGACTAAAACATTATTAGAATCAATTACAAGTGATTTTTCATAATACTCGTCAGATAATTTATGCTCTTTAATCGCATGGTAGGAATCAGCCAATGATGAATAAAATTCTAGCAATAACAACTTATTATCCAAAACGAATTCAACTCCCATATTTAAAGAATTGATAGCAATATCATAGTTTTTAAACCATTTATTAGCAACTCCATTAAAATAATAAAATAATGGGTCAGTTGAAAAATAGGTTAGTGCCTGTTCACTTGTTTTAAGCATTCCCTCAAAATCATTTTGTTCTGCCTGAATAAATAATACTTGACTCCAAACCTGACTTTTAGTTTTATCCTTTTCTAAAACAATTAAATACTGCTCTTTAGCTTCCTTAAAACGATTATCAGTGTAGAGTATATCGGCATAAATAGCATTAGGCTTTACTTCATTAGGATGAATCTCAATTAACAATTTTGCTAAAGTATAAGCCTGCTCTTTCATAATGTTGTTTACAGCAAGCAATTGAAAGTAGGAAGCAAGAACCCCTACCTTAACATCAATACCTAATTTTATACTTTTAAAAGCTAATTTTAACTCTTCAAAAGACTTTATGTTATCTCCTTGCCTACGATAATAGTCAGCTAAGGTTAAATGAATTCGTCCATTTTCAGGTACAATAATCGCTAATTGTTTAAAAATATCAAATGCTTTTTCCTTTTCATCATTCAATAAATATACTTCTGATAAAATCTCCAAAGCCTCAATCTCATTTGGGAATTTTTCTAGTAAATTTTTCAACTCCTTTATTGCGTACTTCTTTTTTTCTAACTGCATATACAACTTATGCTTCTGCATAGAAACCATCTTATCAATTCCCTTTATCTGCTCTAAATCATCATAAACCTCAATCGCTTTCAGGAAGTCATTATCATAAATATACGTGTCGGCCAACAGAAAATATAATTCTTTATTTCCAGGCTCCTTAAGCAATAGCTTTTTATATTCAACTGATGCTGACTTAAAATCATGATTAGCAAATAAAACCTCAGCATAATTAAGCTGATACCATCTGTTATTTTTCTCTATTTCTGTAGCAATTTTAGCCTGTTCAGATGCTAAATCTAAATTCCCTAAACCCTTATTTATTAGTGCAGATTCATAAAATGGAAGGGCTTGTTTATTATCCATTGTTATGCACTTTTGAAACTGCTCTAGAGCCTGTTCATAATTTTCTAAAGATTTTGATTTTAAAGCATTAAACAGGTGAGTATTAAACTTGAAATTACCCTTATCAATTTTCTGTTTAACTTCCTTATTATTTTTACTTTTCCCTTCAGGGTAATAGGATTTCCATTGTGCAAAAGCCTGCAAATTCAATAAACACAAAATAATTATTATTCCCTTTTTCATCATTATTTAACTTCTGAAAAATCACCAATACTTACTTCTTGAATAATGTTGTTTCCGTTAAAAGTTACTTTATTTCCAATCATAGAATTATTCAATTTCGCATCAACAATTGAACTTTCATTTTGAATTATTGTTTTGCTAAT
>CATEYX010000103.1 GCA_949511925.1 Cryomorphaceae bacterium
ATTCTTTTGGAATTTGATTCATTTAAATCTAAAGTGTTAGCTAAATGCCATGCAATAGCCTCCCCCTCTCGATCTTCATCACTTGCTAGCCAAACAGTTTCTGATTTTTTTGCCAAACTCTTTAACTCATTGACTAATTTTTTCTTGTCACTACTCACTACATATTTAGGCTTGAAATCACCGTCGACACTAACGCCCAACTCGTTAGAGGGAAGGTCTGCAATATGACCAAAACTAGAAGCTACCTTAAAATCTTTTCCTAAGAATTTCTCGATAGTTTTGGCTTTTGCCGGTGATTCTACAATTACTAAATTCTTAGCCATATTATAATTATTTGACAACAAAAGTAGGTAAGTTTTTTTGTAACTATGAAATTTATGAGCTCTCTTGTGTTAAATTTAAATCTATATATACTTGCTTTTGTAAACTTAAGCCAAAGTATAGTCCACTATACCAAAGGAAAAAGGATACTCTTCAATTGGGACAAAATAACAGTCAGCTTAATAATGAGAAATTAAGGTCAAATAACAAAAGTTATATCTATTAGTTTAAACTATAGTATTTTTGTTCAAAACAAAAATACTCTGAAAAAATTTATACCCATATTAAATTGGTTGCCTACTTATAAAAAATCATACTTTAAAAACGATTTAGTAGCTGGAATAACGGTGGCGGTATTATTAATCCCGCAGGGTATGGCCTATGCAATGATTGCAGGCTTACCTGCTATTTATGGACTTTATGCAGCATTGGTTCCGCAAATAATTTATGCTTTTTTAGGTACTTCAAGACAACTTGCCGTGGGGCCCGTAGCTATGGATTCGCTTCTAGTCGCTGCAGGTCTAGGTGCTATTTCAATGGCCTCTCCTGAAGCGTATATTCAAATGGCAATTTTACTAGCCCTGATGATGGGAGTGATTCAGTTTCTAATGGGACTTTTAAGAATGGGCTTTATTGTTGCCTTCTTATCCAAACCAGTTATAAGTGGTTTTACATCTGCAGCTGCAATAATCATAGGATTAAGTCAGCTTAAACATTTTCTTGGAATACCTATTCCACAAAGCAATAAGCTTCAGGTCATTATAAAATCAATTATTAACACTGATATACCTCTTCATCCTCCGACTTTAGTTATTGGAATTACTGGTATTTTATTATTGCTTGGAATTAAAAAAATAAATAGGAAAATTCCCGCTTCTTTAGTTGTTGTTGCATTAGGGATCACATGGGTTTACTTTTCACAACAAGGGGGAAAAGGAGTTGATGTGGTAGGTCTAATTCCAGAGGGACTTCCCTTCTTTCAGATGCCTGTTATTAATTTTAAAACGATAAAGATTTTATTCCCAACCGCAATAACCATTGCATTAATTGCTTTCATGGAAGCTATTTCAGTGGCTAAAGCAATAGAAGAAAAAGAGAAAAACTACACTTTAAATCCTAACCAAGAACTTATTGCTCTTGGTGCTTCAAATATGGTAGGGGCACTATTTCAATCCTACCCCACTACTGGAGGGTTTTCCAGAACAGCTGTAAACCATCAAGCAGGTGCTAAAACAGGACTTGCTGCATTAATTACTGCTGCTTTAGTTGCTATCGTTTTAAGTTTTTTTACTCATTGGTTTTATTACTTACC
>CATEYX010000104.1 GCA_949511925.1 Cryomorphaceae bacterium
GTTGTAGTTTCTCCATGGTTTTCAATACTTTCTAACCTACCATTCGAAACATCCATTAAATTGCTTGGAACGGTAACACTAATGCGCATGCTTTCTACTTCGTCATACATATGGTCTTTGCAAGGCCACCAAACACTTGCACCTAAACCTTGACAAGATGTGGCTATAAAATGGTTGCCATTAGAATCTTTTTTCCATGAAAAACCGCCATCCCAGGGCGCTCTAATAGCTTCTTTAGGGTTTCCTTCATACTGTACAATAATACTTTCTGTATTGCCTATTACTTGCTGTTTAGTAAGTGTTATGAAATGCGCATTTCCATCGTGCAGTATGTTTAAGTTTTTACCGTCTTGTGTAACTTTGGTTATATTTAAAGGTGCTTGTAAATCAATTTGCATTGTTTGATTAGCGCTTAAAACAGTATACTTTATCGTGTTTTCTCCTGAAATATATCTTTGCTCTGGATCTACTTGTACCTTTAAATGATAATAGGTTAAATCCCACCAAATTCTTTCTGGTGTTATTGATCCTCTCAAGGTATCTTGTCTAGAGAAGTTGTTTTTTTCTTCCATTAAACCTTGCGATTGAAAATTTAAAGCACACATAATTGTCAAATACAGAAGTATATAGAAACGATATTTCATATTGTTATTTTTTTAATATTATTTCAATTGGAAACCTTTTGCTGGTTTTGCATTCAATAAATGGGTCACAAAATAATCCCAACGTTTTCTAGTCATGTAGTTTGTCATATCTCCATAACCGTGTCTTTTATTTGGATATAAAATCATGTCGAAATCTTTATTTGCTTTTATTAAAGCCTCAACTACCAGCATTGTATTAGACGGGGGTACATTATTGTCCATAGAACCATGGGTAATTAGTAATTTTCCTTTTAAATCTTTTGCAATTAATTGATTCGCTTGATTGTCATAATTGGTAGTTCCGTCTGTTTTTCCTTCAAGATTTCCTTCTATCAAAAGTCCTTGCCATTTTTCTCCCCAATCTGCTTCGTAATTTCTATTATCATGATTTCCAGCGCCAGAAACAGCTACATCATAAAATTCAGGATATGTAAAAACAGCTCTTGTCGAAGCAAATCCTCCACCAGAATGTCCCCAAATCCCAATTTTTTCGAGATCCATTCCTTTATGTTTTTGTGCTAATTGTTTAATTGCGGTTATATTATCTGGCAAACCATTATCTCCCATATTTCCATAATAGGCGTCATGAAAAGATTTAGAGCGCATTGGTGTTCCCATTGCATCAACTGCTATAACCACAAAACCTAATTCTGCAACTGCTTGAAAGTCTCTCCAAACAGGTCTAAAACCGTAATTACCTATACTTCCAGATTGCGGACCTGGATAAATATAATTTAAAACAGGATATTTTTTATTGGCATTATAATGAGAAGGTAAACACATAATACCGTACAAATCTGTATTTTTATCTCTTGCTTTTACAGAAAACTCAACTGGTGCTTGCCAGTTTTTTTCTTTCAATTCAGAAATGTCTGCGGTTTCTAAATCCATTATTTTTTCACCAGACCCGTTTCTTAAAACAGTAATTGGTGGTTCTGTGGTTGTTGAGTAGGTATCAACTAATAGCGAATAATCGTCAGAAATAGTAACGGAATGTGTTCCTTTAGAAGGCGTTAGGTTGGTGAATTTAGTACCATCAAAATTTACTTTATAGTAGTAATTATGATACGGGTTTCCAGCTTCTTTTCCACCAGCAGAAAAATAAATCTGTCTATTTTCTTCGTCTATGCTTTTTA
>CATEYX010000105.1 GCA_949511925.1 Cryomorphaceae bacterium
CGTAAATACAAATCGGAAGAACCATCAGCAGTAGCTCCCATTTGTGTTTTAAACATCAAGTTAAACTGACGAACATCCGTCCAATTATTAGTGCCTGAAACAGGACATTTTATGTCTAACTCTTCAATTAATGCTTTTACTTTTTCCAGATCACCTGAAGAAAGAGAAGTATTCATTTTCTCATTTATGTCATCAATTTGTTTTTGTCTATCTAAAATCCTTCCATTGGTAGCAAGAAATTCTTCTTTGTTAAAAGCATCACCAAAACGCTTTTCAGCCTTTAAGACATCTTTGTCAATTTTAGCTTCTATTTTAGCAATATGATCTTCTATTAATACATCAGCACGGTATCTTTTCTTAGAATCCTTGTTGTCAACTAAAGGGTCGTTAAAAGCATCTATATGGCCGGAAGCTTTCCAAGTAGTAGGATGCATAAAAATAGAAGAATCTAGCCCAACAATATTTTCGTGCATATTTACCATTGATTTCCACCAATAATTTTTGATATTATTTTTAAGTTCCACTCCATTAGGCCCATAATCGTAAGCAGCTGCTAAACCATCATAAATTTCTGAGGATTGGAATACATAGCCGTACTCTTTTGCATGGGAGACAACTTTTTTAAATATATCTTCATAATTTGACATGCTACAAAAGTAGTAATTTATTGTAGTTTTGTCTTATGATTCAAGTTCAGGATAAAATAATTTCTTTGGATGTTTTTGAAAAACATTTTGTGTGCGATTTAAACGCTTGTAAAGGGGCCTGTTGTGTGGAAGGTGATTCAGGAGCGCCATTATTAAAAGAAGAGGAAAAGATACTAGATGAGATTTACGAGAAAGTAAAGCCATATATGAGAGATGAAGGAATTATTGAGATTGAAAATCAGGGAATTGCAGTGTATGATGCAGATGGCGATTTGACTACTCCACTGATAAATGATAAGGAATGCGCTTTTGTGACTTTTGAAAATGGAATTACAAAATGTACTATTGAAAAAGCATATCTAGATGGAAAGACAGATTTTAAAAAACCAATTTCATGCCATTTATTTCCAATACGAATAAAAGAATACCGTGATTTTGATGCGCTAAATTATGAGGAAATTAAAATTTGTGAGCCTGCCTGTAAATGTGGGAGTGAATTAGAAGTTCCGGCTTATGCTTTTTTGAAAGAGCCACTTATTCGTAAATATGGAGAGGATTGGTACAAGGAATTGTTAGATGTGGCTAAAACGATAAGCCAATAAAAAACGAGCTATAAAGCCCGCTTCTCATTTCTATTTTTTTAAATATTTCCAATCCACATAAAAAGTACCAAGGGGTAGGATAGAGGCTAGTAATACAATTCCTAAATCTTTAATTCCCCAATTCTCATTTTCTTTAATTAGAAATGCGAATAGTATATAGCTGACAAATAAAATTCCGTGTGGCATTCCTAGCAATTTCACATAAGTTGGGTCACCTAATTGGTATTTGAAATACAAACCAACTGTCATTAAAAGGATATAAGATACTCCTTCTAAAAATGCAATGATTCTAAATGTATTTTTCATTAATCCTATTTAAAAGCGTTCTCTCCTGTAATATCCATACCTGTAATCAACAAGTGAATATCGTGTGTTCCCTCATAAGTAACTACCGATTCTAAATTCATCATATGTCTCATGATTGAATATTCTCCTGTAATTCCCATAGCACCTAAAATTTGTCTTGCTTCACGAGCGATATTAAGCGCCATATCCACATTGTTCCGTTTACACATAGAAATTTGTGCAGTAGTTGCTCTACCTTCATTTTTAAGTACCCCCAAGCGCCAAGTTAATAATTGTGCTTTAGTGATTTCAGTAATCATTTCAGCCAATTTCTTTTGTTGTAATTGGAAAGAAGCAATTGGTTTTCCAAACTGAATCCTTTGTTTTGCATATCTTAAAGCAGTATCATAACAATCCATTGCTGTACCAATTGTCCCCCAAGCAATTCCGTATCTGGCAGAATCTAAACATCCTAATGGAGCTCCTAATCCATCCTTATTTGGTAAAATATTATTTTTAGGGATTTTTACATTATCAAACACTAATTCTCCTGTTGCTGAAGCTCTTAAACTCCATTTATTATGTGTTTCAGGAGTAGTAAATCCTTCCATTCCTCTCTCTACTAACACCCCTTTAATCCTTCCTTCATCATTTTTTGCCCATACTACAGCAACATCAGCAAAAGGAGAATTTGAAATCCACATTTTAGCGCCATTTAATATATAATGATCACCCATATCTTTTATATTGGTTACCATTCCTCCAGGATTCGACCCATGGTCAGGCTCAGTAAGCCCGAAACAACCAATAAATTCTCCAGTTGCTAATTTTGGTAAAAACTTCATTTTTTGTTCTTCACTACCATATTTCCAAATTGGATACATTACCAAGGATGATTGAACAGATGATGTAGAACGAATTCCACTATCTCCTCTTTCTAATTCTTGCATTATTAGGCCGTAAGAAATTTGATCAAGTCCAGCCCCACCATATTCTACTGGAATGTAGGGTCCAAAACCACCAATTTCACCTAGTCCTTTTATAATTTGTTTTGGAAATTCAGCTTTCTGACAAGCCTCTTCAATAATTGGAGAAACTTCTCTTTTCACCCACTCTCTAGCGGCATCTCTAATTAATTTATGCTCCTCTGTTAGTAGTTCGTCCATTTGAAAGTAATCAGGCGCTTGGTATAAATCTTGTGACATAATGTTGTTAAATTTTTGACAAAAGTATATATTTTATAGCTAAAAAATGAGTTCTTAAAAGTTATATTTGCATTAGTAATAATAACACTAATGATTGCGTTAATAAAAACTATTTTTAATCAGGATATAATATTTGTATTACTTACAATTTCATTTTTGTTAATTGCAATGTTAAAGTCGTTCTATTGGAATCATGCAAAACTTCTTTTTATGGGAATTTTTGCTCAACGCTACGCAAACCAGTATTTAAGAGAAGAAAATGCTTTTACTGAAAGAGTGAGTTTTATTACCTTTTTATTGATGTCAATTAATATTTCACTTATTATTCTAAAGCTAGTTCCTAAAACTTCAGTTTTAGAAACTTTTAGTTTAATTGTTGGTGTGATGCTATTTTTTATTATTAAAATTGGATTAATACTTTTGTTAGGTAGTATCTTCCGAGTAAAAGATATCGCAAAGTTAGGCATCTTTTTTTCTTTGCTTTTTGACAGAACTTTTGGTTTTCTTCTCTTTCCCTTAATAATATTAGTCTACTTTTTTGCATTTAACATTACCCCTTTTATTATGCTAATACTTGCTATTATTTTTATAGTTCTGTTATTGCTAAAGTTATTTTGGCTTTGGAAGATAGGAACAAATGCCTTTGGTCTCTCTCATTTCTATATATTTTTGTATCTTTGCACGCTCGAAATTTCCCCACTACTATTACTAGGAAAAGGAGTTGTTTATTAATCAAAAGGCAAAGGAATGATAGAAAAAATTAAGAAAGTAAAGTCAATATTAATTTCACAACCAAAACCTGAGGGAAAATCTCCATATGCAGCTATTGAGCTAAAGCATAAATTAAAGATTGATTATAGACCTTTTATGCATGTTGAGGAAATTTCGGCACAAGAATTCAGAGAGCAAAGAATTTCTATCTTAAATCATGACGCAGTAATTTTTACTTCAAAAAATGCTATGGATCATTATTTTGGAATGATGGAGAAATTAAGATTAAGAATTCCTGATTTTACAAAATACTTTTGTGTTTCTGAAGCTATTGCACATTACTTACAGAACTTTATAACTTACCGTAAGCGTAAAATATTTACAGGAGAACAGACTTTAGCGAGTCTAATTCCTATAATGCAAAAACACAAGGATTCAAAGTTTTTATTCCCTTGTTCAGATGTACTTAAAAAACAGATGAATAAATCATTGGAGGAAAGTGGATTGGAATACACAAAAGCACAAATGTATAAAGTGGCTTGTTCTGATTTATCTGATTTAAATGATGTTAAATATGATGTTCTTGTATTTTTTAGTCCAACTGGAATCAAATCTCTTTTAGAGAATTTCCCTGAATTTGTACAAGGTGAAACTAGATTAGCTGTTTTTGGACCAACAACCATTAAGTCGGTTGAAGACAATGGGTTAAGAGTTGATATTGCAGCTCCAAACAAAAAGGCCCCATCAATGTCAATGGCTTTGGACCAGTATGTTAAAGAGGCAAATAAAAGAAGAAGGTAATTTCTTTTTTAAATAAATAATTTAAAGGAGCTTTCGAGCTCCTTTTTTTGTAATTTTATCATATGTTTGAGTTCCCAAAAAAACAAAAATTGTGCAGTGAAACTGTTATCAAAGAGATGTTTTCTAATGGAAAATCATTTACAACATCTGCTGTTCGTTTAGTTTGGAATAAAGATAATAATGAAGATGGAGTGACTATTAAGTCAATCATTGTCGTTCCTAAGAAAAAGATAAGACTAGCCGTAAAAAGAAATATTGTTAGGAGAAGAATGAAGGAGGCGTATAGGTTGCATAAAATTGAATTGGAAAACATTTTTAAAGACAATAAATTACAGTTGAGTATTGCTATTATTTATCAGAAAGATAAAATATTACCCTATAAAACTGTTGAAGAGGAAATAAAATTAATTTTAGAGCGTTTAAGCAGAGAAATATGAGTGTTATTTTTTCTTTTTTTTTTCGGACAATAATTATTTTATACCAAAAGGTACTTTCTCCTTTATTGCCACCAAGGTGTAGGTATACCCCAACTTGTTCTGCTTACGCTTTGGAAGCAATAATAAAATATGGCCCTTGGAAAGGAGGGAAGCTAACTTTGAAAAGAATATTAACTTGTCATCCCTGGGGAGGGCATGGGCATGACCCTGTTCAGTAAAACACAAAATATGAAGAAAAGATTTAAACTTATAATTTTAGCATTTGCACTGGTCGTTACATCTGTAGTTTCTGTAGGGTTTACTGATAATTACTTTGAAATTGCAAAAAACCTTGATATTTTTACCAATCTATATAAGGAGCTAAATACTTTTTATGTGGATGAAACTGATCCTGGGAAATTAATGAAAGAAGGAATTGATAAGATGTTAAAATCTTTAGATCCTTACACTACATATATTCCAGAATCCGATATTGAGGATTTCCGTTTTATGACCACAGGACAATACGGAGGGATAGGAGCCATAATTACAAAAAGAAAGGATTACGTGTACGTGAGTGAGCCTTATGAAGGATTTCCTGCACAGAAAGCTGGGCTTATGGCTGGGGATAAAATCCTTGAGATTAATGGTAAAACAGCTAAAGACAAAACCACTGAAGAGGTAAGTAAAGTATTAAAAGGACAACCAAATACTTCTGTAACTTTATTGATTGAACGCAAAAACCTTGAAAAACCATTTGAAGTTACTTTTGATAGAGAAAAAGTCTCTGTAAAAAGTGTACCTTATTCTGCTTATATTGAAGATGGAATTGGTTATGTAAAACTTAGAAGCTTTACCAGAAATTGTAGTAAGGATATTAAAAAAGCAATTGAGGAGTTAAAAGCAGAAGGAGAATTAAAAGGGTTAATTCTTGACTTAAGAAGTAACCCAGGGGGTCTTCTAAATGAATCAGTGGATATAGTCAATCTTTTTGTAGAAAAAGGAGAGGAGATAGTAAGTACAAAAGGAAAAATTAAATCTTGGGAAAAATCTTATGTTGCAAATAATAAACCATTAGACACTGATGTACCTTTAGTAGTATTAATCAATTCTTCCTCTGCTTCAGCTTCTGAGATTGTTTCAGGAGCAATTCAGGATTTAGATAGAGGGGTGGTAATCGGGCAAAGAAGTTATGGAAAAGGATTGGTTCAGCAAACAAGAAAGCTGTCCTATAATTCTCAGCTAAAACTTACAGTTGCTAAGTATTACATACCTAGCGGTAGATGCATACAGGCTTTAGATTATTCCAGTAGAAATGAAGATGGAAGTGTTGGGAAAGTCCCTGATTCGTTAATGACAGCTTTTCAAACTAAAAATGGCAGAGAGGTTTTTGATGGTGGAGGGATTAACCCTGATATCATTATTGAATCAGGTAAGGTAAGTAATATTATTATTTCTCTTTTTAGAGAACGCTTATTCTTTGATTATGCAACTGATTTCAGGTTTAAACATGATAGTATTACAGAAAAATTCACCTTTTCAGATGACGACTATCTGCATTTTGTCAACTACCTTTCTGACAAAGAATATACCTATAAAACAAAAACGGAAGAGGCTTTAGAGAAAGTAAAGAAGAAGGCAATTGATGAGGGTTATTTTGAAGCCTTAAGTGATGAGTACGATAAATTATTATTTCAATTGGAGGCAAACAAAGGAGATGATTTGTTTACCAATAAACAAGATTTAAAAGAAATACTGACAGGTGAGATTGCAAGCCGTTATTTTTATCAAGAAGGAAGAATAAAATCAGCTTTAAATTTTGACTCTGAACTTAAAAAAGCAATTGAAGTTTTACAAAATGAAGAGGAGTATAATAGTATTTTAGGGAATGAATAAATTTATCGTTAGAGCTCAACAATTCCTTTTTGTACTATTAGGAGTTTTTATTCCAACTTCCATAGCAATTACCAACCTAATTGTTGCTTTACTTACTATTTGTTGGCTTCTAGAAGGTGATTTTAAAACTAAATTTGATAGTATTAAATCTTCCAAATGGATGCTTTCAATATTTGCATTGATAGCATTTTATGCATTAGGGATGCTCTGGGGTGACCAACACTTAAATGCTGATTGGCAATTCCAACGATTAGCTTTATTGCTTGTCTTTCCTGTTTTAATGACTATGAATTTAAAGCAAGAAACAATTAACCGAGCAATTTTTGCATTTTTAGGAACAGCTTTTATCTCTGGATTGGTAGCTATAGCAATTAATAATAATATTATTTTACCTTTAGGAAATTACCTTTCTTTTATTGATATCTCATGGCGAAACTCTGCTTTTATTACCTATAATTATCATAATGTTATTCTTGCGCTTGCAACAACATTATCATTCTATTTATTGATTGAAAGAAAAAGCAAGTATACTTATTTGTTATTATTATTTATTATAATCTATGCTATTAGTATTTTTACCGAAAGAGGCAGGGCTGGGCAAGTCATCTTTAATTTGTCTGCAGTTTTTTATATTATCTATTATAACAGGAGGAACTTATTGAGGTTATTCACCCTTTTGATTCTATTATTTTCCTTCCAATTTATTGTATATAAATCAACTATAGTGTATAAAAGTAGATTTGATGCTGTATCTAATGTTATTCAAAATAATGGAGATAGAGGAGAGGGGAAAACTGAAGATATTCGTTATGTATTTATTAAAGAATCATTAAGTAGAATATTAGCAAAACCAATATTTGGTTACGGAACAGGTAGTTTTGGAACAATTTTTGAAAATGAAGTTAAAAGTGGACATTATTTTGACACGCATACTACTCCTCACAATCAGTATATATATGTTTGGTTTGAACTGGGTATATTAGGTTTAGTATTACTGCTGTTAATATTCTATCATCAGCTAAAAGAGTTATTCAGAAAAAAGGATGGCATCCATAGAGTCTTACTACCCTTATCTTTTATGTTTCTAATGCTTGTTGATTCCTATTTTTTTATTTTTATTCTGACCATCTGCTATATATTTTTATATACCATATATAGTAGGCATCAGCAAGGGTAAATCCGCTTAATACGTCTGTTTAAACTAGAAAAAATTTCATAAGGAATGGTGCTTAGCTTGTTGGCTATTGACGAAATTGTATTCTTATCTCCAAAAATTACTACTTCATCACCTATTTTTGCAGTTGTTCCTTTAAGGTCAATCATGCAGGAGTCCATACTAATTTTACCAATAATTGGGCAAGCGATATTTTGGACTATAATAACTCCATTGTTAATGCTTAATTTTCTGTTTAGGCCATCAGCATAACCAAAAGGAACTACTCCAATTTTCATATCTTCTTTTGCAAGAAATGAAGCGTCATAACCAACCTTACTACCCTTTTTTATGATTCTTACTTGTGAAATAACACTTTTAAGAGTGCTTATTTGTTGAAGATTATCATCATTACTGACACCATAGAGTCCTATCCCTAAGCGTACCATTTCATATTCTTTATTTGGAAAACGTAAGACACCATTTGTATTGAGGATATGCGTGTCAATAAGTTGATTGATTCCTTTTGAAAATGAACTAGATACTTTTTCAAAAACTTGAAATTGTGCGTTTGTAAAACTGTCTTCTGTACTATTATCACTTGCTGCTAAATGCGAACATATACTTTGTGTTTTTAGTTTTGGATATTTTTGTAAATTAGCTACAAGCTCATTAACTTCACTAGCATCAAAACCATAACGATTCATACCGGTATCGAACTTAATATGTATCCTAATTTCTTTGTTTAATTTTCCGTAAAGATGAAGCAATTCAGAGTTGTAAATAACAACATCCAATTTATTATCAATAATTTGCTGCGTACTTTTTGTGCCAGGATTTGCAATAATAATTGGGATCTTAATTCCACTTTTTCTTATGCGAGTTCCTTCTTCAAAGTCAGCCACCCATAAAGCATGAACTCCCAACTTTTCTAGGTAACTTGAAATAGCGATATCGCCATGCCCGTAAGCGTATGCCTTTACTACTGCAATAATTTTGGTATCTGGATTTAATTTACTTTTTAAATAATTAAAATTATTTGCGAGCTTATCAAGATTAACCTCTAGTATGGTTTCGTGAATTATTTTCATTCTATTAACTTATTTTTCTTGAAAAACATTCTCTGCATAAAGGTTTGTATTCCTCTTTTTCACCAATTTTAATTAGATTTTTATCGTCAGTCATTCTAAAAGAATGATTGGCAATTGCACAGCAATCGATACAAATGGCATGTACTTTAGTAATGTGCTCTGCTATTGCCAAAAGCTGGGGCATAATTCCAAAAGGTTTTCCTAAAAAATCCATATCTAATCCTGCAATAATCACTCTTACCCTAGCATTAGCTAATTCAGTGCAGACAGCAATTAATTCTGAATCAAAAAATTGAGCTTCATCAATAGCTACAACTTGTGATTCATTGGCAAGTTTCAAAATATCTTTTGCACTGTCAACAGCTATAGCCTTGATAGTATTCTCGTCATGAGAAACTACTTTCTGAATATCGTATCGTTTATCAACTAGGGGTTTAAAAACAGCAATGTTAAGTTTTGCAAATTCAGCTCTTTTTAGTCGTCTTAATAATTCTTCTGTTTTGCCTGAGAACATGGAGCCACAAATTACTTCAATACTTCCTTTTTGCATTGGGTGATTTATTTGTGATTCTAAAAACATTTAGCGTAATTTGTTTTGTTAATTTTGCTAACAAAAGTATAAAAGCTATTCTATTTTATTATGAATTTTAAAAGTTTGTTTTCCCTTTCCCTTTTAGTATTATTTGCTTTTTCTCTTAAAGCGAAACCTGACTCTACAAAAATAAATAAAGGAAGAATGATAGTGGTAAGCAGTAGTTTAGCAGCTACATTAGGAGGATCTTACTTATATGTTGAAAATGCATGGTGGTCTGATAAACAAATTCCATTTCATTTTGATGATGGGGCAGATCTTACTTATGCCTTAAATGTTGACAAAGTAGGTCATTTTATGGGTGGCTTGGCAGCAGCAGATTTTTTTTCTTCTTCAATGAAGTGGGCGGGAATGAAAGAAAAAAAATCCCTTTGGTATGGTGCAGCATTTGGATCGGGATTGCAATTAGCAATTGAAATGAAAGATGCTTACGCCCCTTATTGGGGCTTTAGTAAATGGGATTTAGCACTTGGTTCTGCTGGCTCATTTTGGCCAGTTGCACAATATTATAATGATGATTTAAACGCAATTAATTTTAAGTTTTCATATTATAAACGATCAAATATTTATTGGGATTTAGATAGACAAAGAGGAAAAGAAACCAATAAATATGTTTGGCAAGATGATTATCCGAACCAAACCTACTGGGTAACTTTTGATGTTAATCATTTTATTGAAACTTGCTGTTGGCCTGATTGGCTAAATGTTGCAGTAGGTTTTGGAATAGATGATACTCAATATTTAAATGCAAGCAATACAAAAATAGGAGGTAATAATGAATGGTATATCGCCCTTGATTATGATGTTCCTAAAATGTTAAAAAAATGGAATAGTCCAACTGGAAAAAAAGTGAAACATTGGCTTAACTATTTTCACTTGCCAGCACCAACAATAAGAATTAGCCCAAAACTAGAATTATATCCATTATTCCTATAGATTTGTAAGATGTCAAAATTATATTTAATACCGACTCCAATAGGAAATTTGGAGGATATAACCCTTAGGGCTTTACGCTTACTAAAAGAGGTGGATATGGTTTTGGCTGAGGATACCAGAACCACTAGAAAATTATTTACTCACTATGAGATAAGCACTCCTTTAGCTCCCTTCCATATGCATAATGAACATAAAGTGCTTAATAAATGGATAGAACGGATAAAATCGGGAGAAACAATTGCCCTTGTTTCTGATGCTGGTACACCTGCAATTTCTGATCCTGGTTTTTTATTAGTTCGTGAATGTGTTAAAAATGATATTGAGGTTGATTGTTTGCCAGGAGCAACCGCTTTTGTCCCTGCTTTAGTAAATTCAGGATTGCCGTCTGAAAAATTTATTTTTGAAGGGTTTTTACCTGCTAAGAAAGGAAGGCAGACAAGATTAAAAGTATTGGCTGAGGAAGAAAGAACAATGATTTTTTATGAATCTCCTCATAGAATTGTTAAAACCTTAAGTCAGTTTATGGAATATTTTGGAGACGAAAGAATTGTTTCTGTTTCCAGAGAAATATCTAAAATGTTTGAAGAAACTAAGAGAGGAAGTATGAAGGAAGTAAAGGAATATTTTGAAGAGAAGAAACCTAAAGGAGAATTTGTAATTATTGTGGAAGGTAAATAATGGAATTTCAGAAATTCATACATAAAAAGCCTTACTTGATTGCTGGACCCTGTAGTGCAGAATCAGAAAATCAACTTTTAACTATAGCTAAGGCAGTTGAAGGTACTGCTGATGTATTTAGAGCTGGAGTTTGGAAGCCAAGAACCAAACCTAACTCATTTGAAGGGGTTGGTAAAGAAGCTTTGTCTTGGCTTAAAACTATTCAACAAGAAACAAGCCTAAAGGTCGTTACAGAAGTGGCAACAGCCAAACATGTTGAACTGTGTTTAGAATCAGGGGTTGATATGCTTTGGATTGGCGCCAGAACAACTGTAAATCCTTTTTATGTTCAAGAAATTGCAGAAGCTTTAAGAGGAGTAGATATACCTGTTTTTGTTAAAAATCCTATTCATCCAGAACTAGGCCTATGGCTAGGTGCTTTTGAACGCTTACATAAAGTTGGGGTAAAACAATTAGCAGCAATCCACAGAGGTTTTTATAGTTATGAGAAAGTTGCTTTCAGGAATGATCCTAAATGGGAAATTCCAATTAAATTAAGAGAAGAAATTAGGGATTTACCAATTATTTGCGACCCAAGTCATATTGCGGGAAAAGCTGCTTTGATTGAAGATATTGCCCAAACTGCTATGGATATTAACCTAGATGGCTTAATGATTGAAACACATCATAATCCTTCTGTAGCTTTAAGTGATGCTGAGCAGCAAGTTACTCCTATAGAGTTAAATCGTATTATGAATAATTTAGTATTGAGAAATACAAAATTAAGAGATGAAGAATTTAAAGGTCAGTTGCTAAATTTTAGGAATCAGATTGATAATTTTGATATAAAAATTATTGAATTGCTAAATAACAGAAAGCAAGTTGTAGAACATATAGCAAATTTTAAAAATGAAAATAGATTAACTATTTTTCAAATTGAGAGATGGTTCGAAATACTAAATACCAGAAAAGAAAATGCAAACTTATTGGGAGTAGACGAGCAAATGGTAGAAGAAATATTTGCTTTAATTCACAAATATTCTATTCTAACACAAACTAAAATAATGCGTAAGTAATGCAGAAAAATTGGAATATATTAGAATCAAACAATGCAGTTGTTTCAAAATTATCAAAAGCTTTAAATGTATCTGAAATTGTGGCGCATTTGTTGGTCCTAAGAGGAATTACAACTTTTGAGGAGGCTAAGTCATTCTTTCGCCCAGAAATATCTCATTTGCACGATCCTTTCCTTATGAAAAATATGCAGAAAGCAGTGGATAGAATCCAGACTGTAATTGCAAATGGGGAGAAGGTTTTAGTGTATGGTGATTATGATGTAGATGGCACAACATCAGTTGCTATGATGTATTCTTTTTTGAAGAAAAAGGTAAAGGAGATAGAATATTATATTCCTTGTAGATATGATGAGGGGTATGGAATTTCTTTAAAAGGTATTGATTATGCTAAGGAAAATGATTTTGCTTTAATTATTGCTTTAGATTGTGGTATTCGTGCAGTCAATCAAGTTGATTATGCAAATGAAAAAGGAGTTGATTTCATTATTTGCGACCACCATAATCCTGGAGAAAAAGTCCCTAAGGCGCTTGCTATACTTAATCCTAAACAAATTGATTGTAATTACCCATACAAGGAACTTTCGGGCTGTGGAGTAGGCTTTAAATTGATACAAGCTTTTAGTCAGCAAAATAATATTGATTTTTCTGAAATTATAGAATACTTGGATTTACTTACCGTAAGTATTGGTGCCGATATTGTACCTATGACAGGAGAGAATAGAGTGTTTTCCTTTTACGGCTTGCAACAAATAAATAAAAATCCTAGAGTTGGTTTAAAGGCATTGATGGAGATAGCAAATAAAACTAAGGACGTAACAATAACTGATGTAGTGTTTGGTGTTGCGCCAATGATAAATGCGGCTGGCAGAATAGAACATGCAAAAAAAGCTGTTGAGATATTAGTGGAAACTGATTATGCAAAAGCAAAACTATTTGCTGATAAAATTGAGGAGAATAATACAACACGAAAAGGCCTAGACAAAAGTATTACTAAGGAAGGTTTGGAAATGATTGATATGAAAAAAAAATCAACTGTTGTTCATAGTGAAAATTGGCACAAAGGTGTTGTTGGAATTGTTGCCTCTCGTCTGATTGAAACTCACTATAAACCCACTATTGTATTGGCAGAAAAGGATGGAATACTTACGGGATCTGCTCGTTCGGTACACGATTTTGATTTATATAGTGCAATAGCTAAATGCGAGCATTTTTGCGAAAAGTTTGGAGGGCATAAATATGCTGCTGGATTAAGTATTAAAAAAGAGAATTTACCTCAGTTTATTGATGCCTTTGAAAAAGCAGTAAGTGAGTCCATTACTGAAGATCAGCTTACGCCAAAAATTAATATTGATAAGGTAATTGATATTGATGCTGTGGATGATAAGCTTTACCGAATCATAAAGCAGTTTGCTCCATTTGGACCAAAAAATTTATCGCCTATTTTTGTTAGCAAGGGAGTAATTGATAATGGTTTTGGAAAGCAAGTAGGAGAGGATAAAACCCACCTAAGGATTAATGCAAAAAAAAATAAAGGTGCTATTGCTGGGATTGGTTTTGGTATGGGAGATTATTTTGAAATCATTAAAGACAATCAAACTTTTGATGTCTGTTATTCTATTGATGAAAATGAATGGAATGGTAAAAAAAGTTTGCAGTTAAGAATAAGAGATATTAAAGAATAAAAATTTATGAATAATTATAATGACTATGTTAAGCATTCAAAGAAAATTACTGATGTAAACATGTCAATGGCAGTCCTTGGTTGGGATCAAGAAACTAAGATGCCAAAAAACGGTAGTAGATTTAGAGCACAGCAATTATCTACTTTAGCAGAAATATCACACGAATTGTCAACAAATAAAGAGTATGGTAATCTTCTTAATAATCTTAATTCTGATGATTCATTAAATTCTGATCAAAGAAGAAATATAAGTTTATCTCTAAAGGCTTTTAATAAATCCAAAAAATACAAATCGGAATTTATTATTGAAGAATCTAAGTTAGTATCAAATGCTTTTCAAAAATGGAGATTAGCAAAGGAAAAAAATGACTTTTCAATCTTTGAAAGTTCCTTAACTAAACTTGTAGATTTACGAATTAAAGAATGTGAAATCCTGGGTTATGAAAATCATCCATATGATGCATTATTAAATCAATATGAGCCTGGACTTACCACTAATGATGTTGATAAAATTTTTTCAAATGTTAAAGAATTTTTAGTTCCATTTATAAAGAGAATTTCAAAATCTAATAAGATTAATGATTCATTTTATTATCAAAAATATTCACATAATAAACAATGGGACTTTGGTATAGAATTACTTAAAAAAATGGAATATAATTTTGATTCTGGTCGTCAAGATTTATCTGCACACCCCTTCTCTACTCATTTTTCGCCTGAAGACACAAGAGTAACTACTAGAGTTGATGAAGATAACCTTTCTGAAATGATATGGTCGTGTATTCATGAAGGAGGTCATGCTCTATATGAACAAGGCATTTTATCTGAAAACTATGGTTTGCCTTTAGGTGAAACTATTTCTTTAGGAATTCATGAATCTCAATCTAGGTTATGGGAAAATAATGTTGGTCGTAGTTTAGAATTCTGGAAATATAATTACGAATCTTTAAAGTCAATATTCCCTAATCAGTTATCAGATGTTACAGTTGACGATTTTTATAAAGCTGCAAATAATGTAAAACCAAGTTTAATTAGAACAAATGCTGACGAATTAACTTATCATCTTCATGTACTTATAAGATATGAGATTGAGAAAGCATTAATAGAGGGTAAAATAATGGTTAAAGATTTACCTGAAATATGGAATTTAAAATATAATGAATATTTAGGTGTGGAAGTACCTTCTGATGCTTTAGGTGTATTACAAGATATACATTGGTCACATGGTAATTTTGGTTATTTCCCAACATATACAATAGGTAGTTTTTATGCAGCACAATTTTTTAATCAAGCTAAAATTGAAAACCCTAATTTGTTAAAAGAAATTGAAGACGGAAATAATAAAAATCTTTTAAATTGGTTAAGGAAAAACATCCACAACAATGGTAAAAGGTTGGATGCAGATAAACTTTGTGAGAAAATAAGTGGTGAAAAACTTAATTTTAAATATTTTAAGGAATATGTGATTGAGAAATATTCTAAGATATATTCATTATAATTGAGTAGTAGCAGGATTACAACCTTATACTAATTTCACTAGATTACAGCAAACTTAAGAACTAAAATTTGCACCTCTAATCAATTTACTAATCCAAACTTAATAAATTTATTTGATTATCAGACTAATATCATATTTCATGAAATAGTAAATCTGAATTCTATATCCGTAAAGGCCACCACTTAAAACTCACCTTTATATTGAGGTTTATTTATTTTCACACAGAATCAAAACCAATTTTTTACAGATTGTTTCTTATTTTTGCCCTAAACAAATATTCTTGTAATACATAAATGAACGATTATAAAAAATATGATTATATAATTGCTGGTTCTGGATGTTCAGGCATGAGTCTTTTATATAGAATACTAAAAGATCCAGTATTAAAATCAAAAAAAATTTTAGTTATAGATAATACTAAAAAACTAACTAATGATAGAACTTGGTGCTATTGGGAAAGAAAGGATGGTATATTTGAATCTATTGTTACTCATCGTTGGAAATCTTTAAATTTTTTCTCAACTGATTTTTCTAAAAAACTTAATCTCAAAGAGTATACATATAAAATGATTAAAGGAA
>CATEYX010000106.1 GCA_949511925.1 Cryomorphaceae bacterium
AATAGTTAGATATTCTAAGAACTCAGGAGAAGTAATTATATAATGGAATACACACCAAGATTAAAGAAAAAGTACCAAGTTGAGGTTGTAAACAACCTTAAAGGGAACTATAAATCAGTAATGCAAGTGCCAAAATTAGTTAAGATTTGTCTTAACCAAGGTATTGGAAGTGCAGCATCTGATAAAAAACAAATTGAAGCGGCACAGAATGAAATGACTATGATTACAGGTCAGAAAGCTGTGCTTACCAATTCAACTAAAGATATCTCTAACTTTAAGTTAAGAAAAGGGATGCCTGTAGGTGTAAGGGTAACTTTAAGAGGAGACCAAATGTATGAGTTCTTGGATAGATTTGTTACTTCTACTTTACCAAGGGTTCGTGATTTTGCTGGACTTCCTTTAAAAGGTTTTGATGGTAGAGGAAATTATACTATGGGTATTAAGGAACAAATTGCTTTCCCAGAAATTAGTATTGATAAAATTAATAAAATAACGGGTATGGATGTGACTTTTGTTACGGATACTAATTCAGATGATGATGCTTTAATATTATTTAGAGAATTAGGTTTACCATTTAAAAAATAAGACATGGCAAAAGAATCAATGAAAGCCCGTGAGGTAAAAAGAGCTAAGTGTGTTGCTAAGTATGCTGATAGAAGAGCTGCCTTAAAAGCTGCAGGTGATTATGAAGGGTTACAAAAATTACCTAAAGATGCTTCTCCAGTAAGAATGCACAACAGATGTAAACTTACAGGAAGACCAAAAGGGTATATGAGACAGTTTGGAATTTCTCGTGTTATGTTTAGAGAAATGGCAAACTTTGGATTAATTCCAGGTGTGAAAAAAGCAAGTTGGTAATTTAATAAAGAATAAGAAAAATGTTTACAGATCCAATAGCAGATTATTTAACAAGAGTTAGAAATGCTCAGATGGCAGGCCACAAAGTTGTTGAAATTCCTTCATCTAATATGAAAAAAGCGATTACGCAAATACTTCACAATAAAGGTTATATTCTTAACTTTAAATTTGAAGACACTGCTAATAATCAAGGTAATATTAAAGTTGCATTGAAGTATAGTGCGCAAACTAAATTACCAGCAATGAAAAAACTAATAAGAATCAGTAAGCCTGGTTTAAGAAAGTATGCTGATTCAAAAACTTTACCAAGAGTTATTAATGGTTTAGGAATCGCTATTCTTTCTACTTCAAAAGGTGTTATTACTGATAAAGAAGCAAGAAATTTAAATGTTGGTGGTGAAGTTATTTGTCACGTATATTAATAAGATAAAGAAATGTCAAGAATAGGAAAAAACCCAATAACAATTGCTGAAGGAGTTACTGTAGTTCAGGAAGGTACTGTTATAACGGTAAAAGGAAAATTAGGTGAGCTTTCTCAAGATATTAATGCAAGTGTTACGGTAACAATTGCTGATAATGTTATTACATTTACAAGAGAGTCTGATCATAAAGATCACAGATCAAAGCACGGTTTGTATAGAGCTTTAATTGCTAATATGATTGAAGGAGTAACTAAAGGATATGCTAAAAAGCTGGAATTAAGAGGTGTTGGATACAGAGCAACAACTCAAGGTCAAAATTTAGATATATCTACAGGATATTCACATAATATTGTATTTGATATTCCAACTGAAATTAAAGTTGTAGCTGAAACTGAGAAAGGTAAGGCACCAATTATAACTGTTTCAGGTTGTGATAAACAATTAGTTGGAGCTGTAGCCGCAAGAATTAGAGCAGAAAGAAAGCCTGAGCCATATAAAGGAAAAGGAATTAGGTATGTTGATGAATACGTTAGAAAGAAAGCAGGTAAAACGGCTGCAAGTTAAATTAAGATAAAAAGATGACACAATCAAAAAAAGATTCTAGACAAAGAGTAAGATATGCTATCAGAAAGAAAGTTTCAGGTACTTCTGAAAGGCCAAGATTAGCAATCTTCAGGTCTAATAAAGAAATTTATGCTCAAATTATTGATGATATAAATTCAAATACACTTGCATCTGCGTCTTCTAAAGAGGCAAAAGGTACAAAAACTGAACAAGCAGCTGTAGTTGGAAAGCTAATTGCTGAAACAGCTAAAAAAGCTGGAGTTGATACTGTAGTTTTTGATAGAGGAGGGTTTTTATACCATGGTAGAGTAAAAGCATTGGCTGATTCAGCTCGTGAAGCAGGATTAAAATTTTAAGAATTAGATATGTTAAAATTAGCACAAAATAAAAGAGTAACAATTACTGGCGATATCGAGTTGAAAGACAGATTAGTTGGAATACAAAGAGTAGTAAAAGTTACTAAAGGTGGTAGAACTTTCGGATTTTCAGCTATTGTTGTAGTTGGTGATGAAAAAAGTATTGTTGGTATTGGTTTAGGAAAATCGAAAGATGTTGCTACAGCTATTGCTAAAGGTATTGAAGCTGCCAAAAAGAATTTAGTAAGAATCCCTGTTTTTAAAGGAACAATTCCTCACGAACAAGCTGCTAAGTTCAGTGGTTCTCAAGTTTTAATTAAGCCTGCATCACATGGTACAGGAGTAAAAGCTGGGGGTGCAATGCGTGCGGTATTAGAGAGTGCTGGAGTGAAAGATGTATTGGCAAAATCTAAAGGGTCTTCTAATCCTCATAATTTAGTAAAAGCAACTTTAAAAGCTTTATTAGAATTGAGGGATGCAAGAACAATTGCTATGCAAAGAGGAATAACAATGGATCAAGTATTTAACGGATAATATAGTCAAGAATGGAAAGGATTAAAATTAAACAAGTTAGAAGTAGAATTGGAAGACCAAAAGATCAAAAGAGAACTTTAGATGCTTTAGGCTTAAGAAAAATGAATGCGGTAGTGGAGCATAATGCAACACCACAAATTTTAGGAATGGTTGCTAAAATTAAGCACTTAATAACTTTAGTAGAATAATATTAGATATGGAATTACACAATTTAAAGCCTGCAAAAGGGGCAATTAAAGGTACTAAAAGAGTCGGTAGAGGAGAAGGATCTAAGAAAGGTGGAACATCTACTAGAGGACATAATGGTCAGAAATCTCGTTCAGGATATTCTAAGAAAATTGGATTTGAAGGGGGACAACAACCTTTACAAAGAAGAGTGCCTAAGTTTGGATTTACAAATCCGAATAGAGTAGAGTATAATGGTGTGAACTTAGATACTATCCAGGCTTTAGTTGATTCAAAGAAATTAAAGGGAACTATAGTTCAACAAGATTTGATGGATAATGGTCTTGTACAAAAAAATGATTTAGTGAAAATTTTAGGTAGAGGTGAATTAACAGCAAAGTTAGATATTACTGTTAATGCATTTTCTGAATCTGCAATAGCTGCTATTGAAAAAGCAGGTGGTACTGCAACTGTTTTAGAAAAGTAAAATGAGAAAATTAATTGATACAATAAAGAATATTTGGGGAATTGAAGATTTGAGAAATCGGATCTTAACTACAATAGGAATTCTAGCTATTTATAGATTAGGTTCTTTTGTTGTAATTCCTGGTGTTGATCCTGCTCAGCTTTCTGCTTTACAGGATCAAACTGCGGATGGACTTTTGGGTCTTTTAAATATGTTTACTGGCGGTGCATTCTCACAAGCATCTATTTTTGCTTTGGGTATTATGCCTTATATCTCAGCTTCTATTGTAATTCAGTTATTAGGAATGGCTATTCCTTATTTCCAGAAATTACAGAAAGAGGGAGAGAGTGGTAGAAGAAAAATTAATAACATTACAAGATATTTAACTATATTAATTACAGCAGGACAAGCTCCTGGGTATATTGCTAATTTAAAAGCAACACTACCTGAATCAGCTTTCTTATTGCCTGCAGGTGGTTTCTGGTTGTCATCTATTATCATTTTGATAACGGGTACTATGTTTGTAATGTGGTTAGGAGAAAAAATTACAGATAGAGGAATTGGTAATGGTATTTCATTATTAATTATGATTGGTATTATTGCTGGATTACCTCAATCATTAATGCAAGAATTTGTTTCTGCTTTAGGTTCAGCAGGTGGAGGTTTAGTTATCTTCTTAGTCGAAATGTTAGCATTATTATTTGTAATCTTAATTACTATCCTTTTAGTACAAGGTACAAGAAGAATTCCTGTACAGTATGCTAAAAGAGTAGTTGGAAATAAACAATACGGAGGAGTAAGACAATTTATTCCTTTAAAAGTAAATGCTGCAGGAGTAATGCCTATCATCTTTGCACAAGCAATTATGTTTGTTCCTATTACTTTAGTTGGTTTTTCTGAAAATGAAAGTTTACAAGGAGTTGCTGCTGTCCTTACTGATTTTGGAGGATTTTGGTACAACTTCATGTTCTTTGTAATGATTGTAATATTTACATATTTTTACACGGCTATGACGGTTAACCCTAATCAAATGGCTGATGATATGAAAAAGAATGGTGGGTTTATTCCAGGGATAAAACCAGGAAGGTCTACTGCTGATTATTTAGATGCTGTGATGTCTAGAATTACTTTCCCAGGATCTTTATTCTTAGGTTTAGTAGCTATTTTACCAGCATTTGCTATGGCAGGAGGAATTAATATGCAGTTTGCTCAGTTTTATGGAGGAACCTCATTATTGATTTTAGTTGGTGTTATTTTAGATACACTTCAACAAATAGAAAGTCATTTGTTAATGCGTCATTATGATGGATTAATGGATTCAGGAAGGATAAAAGGAAAGTCTT
This sequence comes from Cryomorphaceae bacterium, assembly GCA_949511925.1. GTDB lineage: Bacteria > Bacteroidota > Bacteroidia > Flavobacteriales > BACL11 > UWMA-0277. The sequence continues at coordinate 4,709 of CATEYX010000106.1, forward strand.
CTGGTGGTAGTATGATGTAATCATATTGACTTATGATTTATTATAAAACAGAAGAAGAGATAGAGTTAGTAAGAAAAAGTTCTTTACTTGTTGCAAAAACCCATGCTGAAATAGCTGGGCTGATAAAACCAGGGATAACTACCTTAGCATTAGATAAAATTGCTGAAGAGTTTATCATTGATAACGGAGGAGTTCCAGCTTTCAAAGGCTATGGCGGTTTTCCAAACACCTTATGTATGTCACCAAATGAACAGGTGGTACATGGTATACCCAATGATAAATTTCTTGAAAATGGCGGAATTTTATCTGTAGATTGTGGAGTAGTAATGAATGGCTATTATGGTGATTCTGCTTTTACCTATGAAGTTGGGGAAGTAGATGCTGAAAAAAAACAATTACTTAAAGTTACTAAAGAGTCACTTTATAAAGGAATTGAACAAGCAGTTGCTGGAAATAGAATTGGTGATATTGGTTATGCTGTACAACAACATGCTGAAAGCTTTGGATATGGTGTAGTTAGAGAATTGGTTGGACATGGTGTAGGTGTAAATTTACATGAAAGTCCTGAAGTTCCTAATCACGGAAGAAGAGGGAAGGGGGTTATGCTTAAAGAAGGATTAATTATTGCAATTGAACCAATGATTAATATGGGAACTAAGCGTATTTTGCAACACAATGATGGATGGACAATAACAACTATTGATAATAAACCATCTGCACATTTTGAACATACAATTGTTGTTCGAAAAGGAAAAGCAGAGATATTATCAAGTTTTGAAGAAATAGAAAAAAAGATAAATGGCTAAACAAGCTAACATAGAGCTAGATGGAACGATAACACAAGCATTGTCAAATGCTATGTTTCGTGTTGAATTGGAGAATGGACATGAGATTGTTGCTCATATATCTGGTAAGATGAGAAAGTTTTATATTAAACTATTACCAGGTGATAAAGTTAAAATGGAAATGTCACCATACGATTTAACAAAAGGAAGAATAACATATAGGTACTAATAAAATAAAAAGAAATGAAAGTACGAGCATCAGTAAAAAAAAGAAGTGAAGATTGCAAGATCGTCAAAAGAAAAGGACGAGTTTATGTAATCAATAAGAAGAACCCAAGGTATAAACAAAGACAAGGTTAATAATGGCAAGAATTAAAGGTATTGATTTACCTAAAAACAAAAGAGGAGTTATTGGATTAACTTATATTTACGGAATTGGC
>CATEYX010000107.1 GCA_949511925.1 Cryomorphaceae bacterium
TCATAAGGCATTCTACTAGAGAGGGCAGTTCCTAAAGTAAGTTCATCCGTATATTCTAATTCATCACCAATAGCAATTCCTCTTGCAATTGAAGATATTTTTACCCCACTATCTTTCAATCTCCTGAAAAGATAATAATTGGTTGTATCTCCTTCCATTGTAGTGCTAAGAGCAAATATTACTTCATTAATATTTCCTTTTTCTACCTTTTTTATTAATTCTTCAATACGCAAATCGTTAGGGCCAATACCATCCATAGGTGATATAAGTCCTCCTAGAACATGGTATATTCCTTTGAATTGCATAGTATTTTCTATTGCCATCATAACTCTAACATCTTCAACTATACAGATAGTAGTTTGCTCTCTTTTTTTATCAGCACATACTTCACATAACTGGCTGTCTGCAATACTAAAACAAGAAGTACAATAGCTTATATTTTGGATAAGTTGAATAAAAGAATCTCCAAACCGTTCAACAGAACTTTTTTCTTGTTTTAACAGATGTAAAACAAGTCGTAAGGCCGAACGCTTTCCGATTCCTGGAAGTCGAGAAAGTTGCTCAACAGCATTTTCTACTAGTTTGGATGGAAAATTCATTGGTGCAAAGTTAACATTAATCAAGAATACTTTTAGTTTTGTGAAAAACAAATTTATATGTCATCAACATTAATTATAAGTGTAATAGTTATCTACTTTTTAGTATTGGTAGGTATTTCTTTTGTTACAGGAAAATCAGATAGTAATGCCTCATTTTTTAGTGGAGACAAACAATCCCCTTGGTATATAGTTGCTTTTGGAATGATTGGCGCATCTTTATCAGGCGTAACATTTATTTCTGTTCCTGGGTGGGTTGCTACTAGTGGGTTTTCCTATATGCAAATGGTATTGGGTTATCTTTTGGGCTATTTGGTAATTGCTACTGTACTTATGCCTCTTTATTACCGAATGAATTTGACATCAATATATGGCTATCTACACAGTAGATTTGGAAATTCATCCTACAAAACCGGTGCTATTTTCTTTTTGATTAGTAGAGTAATTGGAGCATCTTTTAGACTGTATTTGGTAGCCAATGTATTGCAAATGGCCATTTTTGATGCTTGGGGAGTTCCTTTTGAAATGACAGTAGTAGTTACTATTTTACTTATATGGGTGTATACTTTCAGGAGTGGAATTAAAACAATTATCTGGACTGATACTTTACAAACATTATTTATGCTGGTTGCTGTTGGTTTAAGTGTTTACTTAATATCAGTTGATATGAATTTGAATTTTACCTCTTTGATAAGTACAGTAAAAGAAAGTGATTATTCACAAATATTTTTTTGGGAAGGAAAACAGCATTTTGTAAGACAGTTTTTGTCAGGTGCATTTATGGCAATTGTAATGACTGGGCTTGACCAAGATATGATGCAGAAAAATTTAACTTGCAAAAGTTTAGGTGATGCACAAAAGAATATGTTTTGGTTTAGTATTGTTTTGGTGTTTGTTAATTTATTATTTTTATCCTTAGGAGCATTGTTGTATATGTATGCTGAAACCCATGGAATATCATTTAATAAGCCTGATGATTTATTTCCTGCTGTGGCACTAAATGGAGGGCTTGGAATAGGAGTAGGGGTATTGTTTATTTTAGGACTGATTGCTGCTGCATACTCTAGTGCGGATTCAGCATTAACCTCCTTAACTACTTCTTTTTGTATTGATTTGTTAGGTTTTGATGTAGATTCGGGTGTAAAAGAAATTAAGCAAAGAAAGTTAGTTCATCTCGGATTTTCAATATTATTAGTCTTGGTGATTTTGGTGTTCAAATCAATAAATGATGATAGTGTTATTTCTGCATTATTTAAGGTTGCAGGTTATACTTATGGTCCCTTATTAGGAATGTATGCTTTTGGGTTGTTTACTAAGCTAAGTGTGAAAGATAGTTGGGTGCCTTTAGTTGCTGTTTTATCGCCTGTAGCTTGTTATATAATTCAGCTATATATTCCTTTTGGTTTTGAATTATTGATATTAAATGGTGCAATTACCTTTGTGGGATTATATCTTCTTAGAGTTTCTAGGTAAATACAGATTCTTAAAATAATTTTCGAAAATTTATTTCTCCAAAATTGATTCTCCGTTTAAGTTTGTGGTAAGTATATCACTCATGTAGTTAAAGAAAGGGCGTACTGTTTTAAAAGAATTTATGACAGTAGTATGAAACTCTTTAGACAAAACTTCTTTATCAGTAAACTTTTGCAATACAATAAAATCCTTCTTTTTTATCAAATCAATATTAGGATGTTTTTTATCAAAGCCTGTAGGGGCTAGCTTTAAAGAATTTCTATCATGGAAACCACCAAAAGTAGTTGAGAATTCTTTATCAGAAAGTAAGTTTTTAATATAAGAACTATCTAGTTCAAATTCTTTTCTAATTCTGAATAAATCCTCTTTGTTAGGTTGCCAAAATCCTGCTGCTAAAAAACTTCCTGCAGGAGTGATTTCCAAATGATAACCACCTCTGAGGGCTTCAGTCGCTCTTTTAAAACTACAGCTTCTGTAGGTTTTGTAAGGAGTTTTATCTTTTGAAAAACGAATATCTCTATAGATGCGATATGCTTTCATTCCACCTATGTTGTCAATAGCTGAAAGGCTTTCATTTATTGCTGTAAAAAAATCTTTTATTTGCTCTTCTTCTCTTTGGTAATATTCTTTGTTTTCAGCAAACCATTCTCTAGTATTATTTTTTTTAAGGTCAGTTAAGAATTTAAAAATGGATGGATTTACGATTGCAGTCATTGTATTTTTATAAATCTAATGAATTTATTAAACTATCATCAGCAGTATTTGGCATAGTAACTTTTAGGTCCGGGTTCATTTTCATGGCTCTTTTAATTGCAAAGTTTGCTTCTTTATTTCTTGCCCAACTTCTTCTAGAAATTCCATTATTTACATCCCAAAATAGCATAGATTTTAATTTTTTATCAGAATCAGCACTGCCATCTATCAACATTCCAAAACCACCATTGATTACTTCTCCCCAACCAACACCTCCACCATTGTGAATGGAAACCCAAGTAGCTCCTCTGAAACTATCACCAATAACATTCTGTATAGCCATATCAGCAGTAAATTGTGAGCCATCATAAATATTTGATGTTTCTCTATAAGGAGAATCTGTTCCTGAAACATCATGATGATCACGACCTAAAACAACAGGAGCTGAAAGTGTACCATCAGCAATTGCATTATTGAAAGCTTCTGCAATTTTCATTCTTCCTTCTGAATCAGCATATAAAATACGAGCTTGTGAACCTACAACCATTTTGTTTTCACCTGCTGCTTTTATCCAATTGATATTGTCGTTCATCTGTAATTTAATCTCATCAGGAGAATCGTGCATCAATTTTTCTAGTACTTCACAAGCAATCCTATCAGTTATGGCTAGGTCTTTTGCATCATTAGAGCCACAAACCCAACGAAATGGTCCAAAGCCATAATCAAAGCACATTGGCCCCATTATATCTTGCACATAGGATGGGTATTTGAAATCACCATTAGGCTTTAGGATGTCAGCATTAGCACGACTTGCTTCTAGTAAAAAAGCATTTCCATAATCAAAAAAGTACATTCCCCTTTCTGTTAAAGTATTTATTGCATTGGTATGACGAATCAAAGTTTTTTGTACTTCCTTTTTAAATTTTTCAGGATTGTTTGCCATCATTTCATTAGCAGCATCATAACTCATTCCAACAGGATAGTAGCCACCCGCCCAAGGATTATGTAAGGAAGTTTGGTCAGATCCAATTTCAATATGAATGTTACGCTCAACTACTCTTTCCCATAGGTCAACTATATTTCCATCATAAGCGATAGAAACAGCTTCTTTATTTGTTCTTGCTGTAGTGGCTCTATCTAGTAATTCATCTAAATCTTTGTATACTTCATCCACCCATCCTTGTTCGTGCCTTTTGTAAGTTGCTTTAGGATTGATTTCTGCAACTATACAGATTCCTTTAGCAATTACACCTGCTTTTGGCTGTGCACCACTCATTCCACCTAATCCTGCAGTAATAAATATTTTACCGCTTAAATCTGCAGCACTAGCATCTATTTTTCTAGCTGCATTTAATAAAGTGATATTAGTTCCGTGTACAATTCCTTGGGGACCGATATACATAAACGAACCAGCAGTCATTTGTCCGAATTGTGTAACGCCTAAAGCATTAAATTTTTCCCAATCATCAGGTTTAGAATAGTTAGGAATCATCATGCCGTTAGTTACCACAACTCTTGGTGAATCTTTGTGTGATGGAAATAATCCCATTGGGTGACCTGAATATAAAGCTAAGGTTTGCTCATCATTCATTATGGCCAAGTACTGCATAGTCAAAAGGTACTGAGCCCAGTTTTGAAATACAGCACCATTTCCGCCATAAGTAATCAATTCTTCAGGATGTTGGGCTATAGCTTCATCTAAGTTGTTAGAAAGCATCATTTGTAGTGCTGCAGCTTGTTTGCTTTTATGCGGAAAATCTTCTAAATGTCTTGCTTTTATCTCATAGTCAGGCATGAAACGATACATATAGATTCTTCCGTAAGTTTTAAGTTCTTCAGCAAATTCAGAAGCTAACACAGGGTGCATATGCTCAGGGAAATATCGCAAAGCATTACGAATAGCTAATTGCTTTTCCTCTTTATTTAAAATATTTTTTCTGTTAGGGGCATGGCTAACTCTAGAATTAATATCTCTTTTTGCAGGAAGTTCTGATGGAATTCCTTGTAAAATCGCTTGTTTAAGATTTGTCATTTTTGGGCATTTTTTCTTTTTTATAAGGACAATGTTTACAATTGTTATTGCAACAATATCCTCTCTTTAGATGATGCTTCTCAGTAAAAACAATATAGCCTTCTTTGGAATGATAATACTCATCCTTTTCTAGACTCTCTATTTTTGAAAATGCTTTCATAGGGTTGGCAAATTTACGATATTTGCACGAATGAAAATAGAAACAAAGGAAATATCATTTCCTGTATTGAAGGAGAAAGAAGTTCGCTTATTTATCAAGCGTATTGACAAGATACATCCTTTTGTTTCAGGAAATAAATGGTTTAAATTAAAGTATAATCTGCTTGAAGCCAAAAAACAAGGACTTAATACCTTATTAACCTTTGGCGGGGCTTATTCCAATCATATTGCGGCTACAGCCTTTGCTGCACAGGAAAAAGGGCTTAAAAGTATTGGAATTATAAGAGGAGAGGAGCATCTACCTTTAAATACTACATTGCGTTTTGCTATAGAAAATGGTATGAAATTGCACTATGTAAGTAGGAGTGACTATAGAGAGAAAACTAGTGCTAATTTCTTAGAAAAATTAAAAGCTCAGTTTGGTGATTTTTATTTGATTCCTGAAGGAGGATCAAATAAACTTGCAATAAAGGGAGCTGCAGAGATTTTGGATTCTATTGATAATCAAGATTATATTTGTTGTGCTGTTGGAACTGGAGGAACAATTGCTGGAATTATTAATGCTTCCAATAATAAGCAAACTGTAATAGGATTTCCTGCGATTAAAGGCTTTGAACAATTAAAAAAGGATGTTAGGGATTGGACTAATACAGTTAATTATAAATTTATAAATGATTATGTTGGAAATGGTTACGCAAAAATAAATATTGATTTAGTTGACTTTATAAATGAGTTTGATGCGACACATAATATTCCTTTGGATGGCATATATACAGGCAAAATGATGCTGGGTATTTTAGATTTAGTAGCCAAAGATTACTTCCCAAAAGCAAGTTCTATTCTAGCCATACACTCTGGAGGTTTGCAAGGTAATAAAGGAATGAGTGAGCGCTTAGGGATTAAACTGCCCTTATAATCTTTAATGGTTTTTCTTTCTCCAAATTTCTCCTAAGAATCAGGAATAATAATTGATTGACTTTTGGTAGCCACTGAAAGTTCTGAAAAGGAGTGATGTCATCCCTAAAACGGATTGCAGAAAACCTTTTCTTTTGAATGTAAATGATATTATTTACAGAAAGGTGCTTTTTTACTAAACCGTTTGGCTTTACTGTTTTATTAATCTACCCTCATCCATTGGTTTTGCTGTTTTATTGTTGCTCCCCAAATAGGTGTGAATGATAAACCAAATGATATTCCATTGAAATTATCAGTATCATTTTTAAGTGAGTTATAGTTACCCGTTAAGGCATTAGTAGAAGTTAATTTGTAACTTATTCCAAAATTTATTCCAAACTCGCTTATTGCTGGTTCTGTACGTTCTTCTGTACCTTCTATTAATTGTCCTCTTGAATAATAGGTGTAGATAGGATCATAAATGAAATACATTCCCATATTTGCAGATATTTTATCTAAAATTTTGTAATTAAAATTTACTTTTAATGGTGTAATCTCAAAACCGAAGGCATAGCCGGCAGAACCAACTACATCTAATTTTTCAGATAAATTATAATAATAATTCAAACTTAAGATAATGGAATTGTTTTTTTATCACTTGAGGAATCAGTAAGTATACTTCCTTTCCATATTGTATTTTGCAAACTTATTCCAAAATTCTGAGCAACTATTGTGGGAATACTGTTTGTAAAGATTAATATTATAATTAATATTTTTTAAACATTTTTTACAAATTAATTAAAAATGTCAAAGATTTATAAAACATTAATGATTTTTCTATTTTTGTTTAATGAAAAACTTCTTATTAATTTCATTTCTTTTTTATTCGTTTTTTGGTTTTTCTCAAAGTAAAACTGAAAGCTATATTTCAAAACACAGTAGTGCTGCAGTCGCTGAAATGGAAAGATACGGTATTCCAGCCTCCATTACTTTAGCGCAAGGGATATTAGAGAGTGGAAATGGAGAAAGTCGATTAGCCACTGAAGGAAATAATCATTTCGGAATTAAGTGCCATAGCAATTGGAATGGGGAAACTATTATTGAGGATGATGATGAAAAAGGAGAGTGTTTTAGAAAGTATGATAAGGTAGCTGATTCCTATCGTGATCATTCTCTTTTCCTAACAGAAAGAGGGCGTTATTCTTTCTTGTTTGAATATAAAAAATCTGATTATAAAAAGTGGGCAAAAGGATTGAAAAAAGCAGGTTATGCCACTAATCCTAAGTACCCTACACTATTGATTGATTTGATAGAGAGATATGAACTTTATACTTACGATAAAGTAGAGCAGTCAGACAAGCAGCTATATTTTGCTCATACTTATGGCTTGCCTTACCTGTCAGGATTAGGAGCCTTCTATTTCCAGGAAAAATCTTTACTATTTACTGAAGTAAATACTTCATTTGCTTTTAGTGGTGCTAACATTGGTTATCACTATGAACTATTCAATAAATTTTATGCAGGTGCTAATTCAGGAGTTATCTATTTGCCAGCTAAAGAAAAACAATTTGTTCCACAAATTTCAGCTGAGTTGATGTACATAAATTCTAGTAAAAATAAGCGTTATAATTCAGTTTTGATAAGGGGAGGAGTGCAATTGCCTTTAGATAAAATGGATTACAAATTAATCCCTTATTTAAGTTTAAGTTACTTGATAAACTAGTCTGCTAATTCATAGTTATAGATAAATCCGTTTTTAGTATTTATCAGATTTATTTTCCCATTATTATCAATATCAGCAATATTAAAATAGCCATCACTTGCAATAGGAAAGCCTTCTACAACTCTATCAGTATTCCAAAGATACAATTCATTTTCAGTAGTAAACATTAGTCCTTTATTATTTGTTGCTAGATTTGTAATCTTATTAGCAAGTTCAAAAGAATGGATAGTTTCAAAATTAGTATTTAGAATAAATACCATGTTATTATTAGTGTGGATAAATTGCTTTTCCTTTCCTGTTTCATTAATAGCAAATAAAGAATTAGCCGCTAAATTGGACAATGTAAGTTGACTGCTATTTCCATCTAAAGTCCCTCTCCATAGTTTACCTTCAGTAGTAATAGCGTATATTGTTCCGTTTTTATCTAGTTTGATAGGATTTCCATTAAATTGAATTCCTTCTTCAAACTTCACCCTTTCACTACCGTTAATTGCTAATAATTGCGTGTTACTGTTATTGCGTTCAGCAAGAATGTAGTCCTTAGTTCCAACCCTAAAGTTTTGTAGTTTTTTATTTATTCTAGTATTATTTTTCTCATATTTCCATCCCTTAATTCTCTTTCCTTTTTTGTCTAAATTATAGATGTTATTGTCATCTCCTACAATAAGAATACGGTATTTTCTAGAATTATTATAGTCGAATAATGAATGACCAACTTTTGTGTTGCATGGCAATAGTATAGGGAAGTTATCTACATTTTCACCTTTTCTATCAATTAGATACAGCTGACTTTCAGTATTGAATAAACATTGGTATTTACTGTTTTTATAGGCGTCAATGCTTGAGATATCTCCAAGTATTTTTGAATTTAATTGAATATTCCATAACTCTTCTCCCTTAGAGTTAATAGCAAATACTTTATGGTTATTATTTTGCACTACTATCATTTTTTCCTTGGTGAAATGATTGTATATGAATTGAGGATGCATATTAATATTCGTGTCCAATTGCATGAACCATTCTTCCTTTATAGCTTCTTTAAAATCAGTGTCGTAAAACAGATTGATATTATTTAAAAGCAAATCCTTCTTACTAGTTATTTGTACTGAAAAAGCAGTAAATTTTTCTACAGAATCAAGAGAGAAATTAAGCTTCTTTCTATAACTAGTTTGTAGTTTTTCCTTTAGGGTTATAGCTGTTTTTCCAGGGTTGATGTAGAAAAACAGATTTGATTTTGAAGATAAATAACTGCTGTAATTATTAAAGTGTTGGTTGTTGGATAAAGTATTATTACTTGTGTAGTTATCAATTAAATACTCTAGTGAAGCTATAGTTGAACCAAAAATAAAATAATCCTCAATATTAATAAAGTATGGAGTAGTGCTGTTAAATATATCTCCAAATAACTGAGCAGTAATGTTAGGATCTCTTATGGTGTTTATACTATATTGAGAATAAGTTTTCCTATCAGTAATTAAACCTTGTATTAAGCTACTTGCTGTAATGGAATTACTGCTTTTAAAGAAAGCATATTGTTGTTGTGAACTTTGAGTTGCTGAGGTGTTAAAAATACCTGCTTCTCCTTCTAATTCATTTATAAATTCATTGTAGTTAACATTGCTGCTGTCTTGAACAAGTTTTCTGTGTTTATCCCAGCTCCAGAAATTATTTTGTTGTTGTAATATTTTGTTTTTCTGATCCAGTAATTGCTTGGCGTTATCAAAGCTTATACTTAGCAAAAGGGAAGTGTTTTCAGGAATTATATCCACTATATTTATGCTTTCTGCTTTTTGGTTATTAAATACATCAGTATAATTTATAGTATTGTTGTTGAAAGCACTAAAGCCATTGGCTGCTATTATCTTGTTTTTTACACTTAAATCAGTAGCTGTCCATCCAGAGAAATCGGAATTTATAATTGGTTTATTTGTAAATGTATTTGTATATTCAATTAAGGAATTGTAGTTGAAAAATAAATTTATTTTTGCTGATTTACTTATAGTTTTGTATGCAGAATTAAAGCTTGGGTTTAGCAAAAGTTTATCCTCAGCTACACCAGCTCTTATTGCATCCTCAACCAACATTTTATTTTCTGAAAAGAATAGAATTTCGCCTTTGAAACTTACAAATATGATTTTGTCTTTATGTTGTAATTCAAATAAAGGTTGATTGTTGTATTGTCCTTCTTTAACTAGATTACCAAGTAAGGTATTTATTTGAGTGTTGCTAGTAATAGCTTTTCTTTCAAAATTACTACTGAATAGCAAACCACTATTGTTAGCACCAACTTTATGAAAAGAAATAAAAAGAGTATGGCTTTTAAAAATAAGAGAGTTTTGATTGTAAAAACTGCTAATTTCTTGAATTTGATGATTGATACTATCCACTATGCTTATGTTACGCAAATGCCCCCAAATATCAGCAGAATTTAAGTTGGAGTATAGTTCTTTAACATCATTGCATTGTAGAATTACTGCCGCATTGGTTGGAATAATATTTAATGGATTTTCTGTATTTTTTGTAACTTGCTTATAGCTGTTGTATCCTATGAAAAGTATAATTGAAATCAGGATTATTGGCGTGGCAATTTTTAGTATTTTACTAAGCATAATTGTATTTGAATCAGAACCTCAAAATTAATAATTTAAAGGGATAAACTAAGTTGAGCAGGAAGTAGTTGAAAAGTTTTTCTGTGGTGCTTGTTTGAACCAATTTCAGCTATTGCTTTTCTGTGCTGTTTAGTTGGGTATCCTTTGTTATTTTTCCAATGATAATCAGGGAACTTTATATCTAATTCTTTCATTATATCATCTCTATAAGTTTTAGCCAGTACTGATGCAGCAGCTATGGACATAAATTTTGCATCTCCTTTTATAATGCATTCATGAGGAATTTCAGGGTAAGGGTTAAAGCGATTACCATCAATTATCAAGAGTTCAGCTTTAACAGTTAAGTTTTCAATAGCCCTATGCATGGCAAGGAATGAAGCGTTAAGAATATTTATTTTATCAATTTCAGCAGGAGAAACAATTCCTATTGCCCAAGTAATAGCTTGTTTTTCAATAATGGGACGCAGTAGATCTCTTTTCTTTTCAGAAAGTACTTTACTGTCTTTCAATATTATATTTTTGAATCCTTTTGGTAGAATAACTGCAGCAGCAACTACAGGTCCAGCTAAGCAACCTCTACCAGCCTCATCACAGCCTGCAATAATTTTATCAGAAGGAAAATGCTTTATCATCTATCTTGGCACTAAGCCTCTTTTTGGTTTCTTAATTCTCTTTACCTTTTGTTGATTTCGGATATCAATATCTTGCTCTAGCCACCATTTCCCTTTCTTGTATTGATAGGAATTGAAAGTCCCTTCAGGGATATAATATTCTTCAAGCCCTTCCAAATCTTTTTTGGGAGGAACCAAGTGATTAAATACTATCCTTTGTTCTTTCTGCTGATATTTTACACTAACACTTGTCTTAGCATCATATTCAATAATAATTCTTTTCTGACTTTCTTTCTTATTTTTTTTAAAAATAGGAAGTCCAAATTTTATTTTATTTACTCCTGAAAAGTACATCACATCAATTATCTTTTTTGTGCTGTATCCATCATTCCCATCCCAAGCAAGTAGGGTATAGTATTTTCTTCCTAATTTTTTGATGTAAGCAATTTGATAGTAAAGACCTCCATGCCAATTTTTAGCATCCAAATCTTCCTGCTCAGCATTACGGATATTAGCAGAATTATCTACTAAAGGAATAATTTCATAACGCTTACGCTTTTTGTTGTGATAATGCACAATTGCATAATATTCGTAAGCTCCATTATCTTTTTTTAGTAGCCAGTTGAAAATACGAAAAGTATTGTCAGGGGATATGATACGAGCAATAGTGGGTAGGGAATCAAAAGAAAATTTAAAGGATTTTTCGTATTGAAGCACTTCAGTAAGGTTAGTTATAAACGCTTGATTGGCTACGCGTTTTTCAGCTTCTGTTTCTGCATTCATAATGGTATGTGCCATTACTTTTAGTGTATCCTCATATTCCGCAAATAAATTATTGTTACCTTTTTGGGCGGAACTTATAAGGCTATGTAGTACAAAAACAAGAATGCATATTTTTTTCATAGAGCAAAGTTAAGTAATTTGATTTTTATATGATAGTGTTACTTAGCGGATCGTTATCATAATATATATTTAGCTAAGTTCCTCTTTATTTAGAATAATAATTTTGCAAATAATTGAAAATAAAAAAGGGAAGCAATGCTTCCCTTTTTCTATTATAGATTAGCTATTATTTACTCAATAATTAACTTTCTTTTAACAGATGTATTTTCTGATAAAATATCAACTATATATATCCCACTTTCAAGGGAACTAATATTTATTGTTTTTTGATTATTATTTACATCAGTATTTAAGACTAATTGTCCATTTACGTTGTAAATATTAATTTTTTCAATTCCAACGGTATAACTAACAATGTTTAAAACATTTTTTGCAGGATTTGGATAAATCTCAGTTGTTTGAGCTATCAATTCATTTATAGATAAAGCTGTTCCTAACCCAAGAGTTAAATACATTCTAGGGTTTAAATAACCTTGAATAGTATCGAGATATAAATTTCCGGTTGTAGCTGACATATTAGGATTTCCTAAAATTGAATTTGCTGCCCCAAATCCAGCAGGAGTAGTCATTCCATTTGGTAAAATTGGATTAACAGACATAAACATTGCATCATATGTTGTGTTATCCCACCAATCCCATGGAGAACCTTGTTCTTCATCAAATTGTCCAAATGCATTTGGTGTAGTTGATGGTGCTGGAGTTTTAAAAATATATAATCCGTCATTTCCATCATTATTAGTATTAGCAGCTGTTGTAATATCATCAGAAATATATGACCATGATCCGTAAGGATTATTATTGTACATATTTTGTTTTATCTGTACTGTTCTACTTCCCATCACTTCAACAACAAAATCTCCAGTTGTAGGTACAATTACATCACCTGTATCAATTGGTGCGTAAGGATCTTTTTCACAATGAAAAGATACAATTGGAACATCACCTGCTTGTAACCAAGAGATGTCAGCAAGAGCACCACCTAAATTAAATGCCATATTGATGTCATTACTATAGCCCAAATTATTTGGAATATTAAAAGGCATACTTCCAACTATAGCTCCTGTGGAATCATAAATAGGAGCATAAGTACTATCTGTTCCATCAATATTACCAAATACTGGAGGGTAAACATAAGGTGTTGGATTAGCAGGATCAGATAAATCTAAAAACTTAGGTAAATATAATTCGTTTTCATCATTAAGAGTAGCATAGCCTAATGAAACATAAGCTCCAGTACCTTGTCCGCCTAAAACAATTTTTGATTCGTCAATTCCATAAGGATTTCCATTATCTTCAGTCATTCTCATATACCTAACCAAGGCTTTAGCATCTTGTATTCCTCTGTATGCAGCTTGTAATAGAGTTGAAGTTCTTACATTTTGATCTGTCGAGGTTGGATTCCAACCTAAACGATTTTCCATAGCAATTGCAACGTATCCTTTTTTTGCCCATCTTGTACATTGTTCAACAATTGACATATCTGTTTTTGAACCTGTTGGCTGTCCATTAAGTACTGGAGGTAAAAAACTACCCGTATGTACTAAAATAATTACAGGTCGGTTTGTCTCTGTATCTCCATCTGGCTCATAAATATCACATTTTAAAGTTGCTGGACCAGGAGGCAATCCTTGTAGCATAGGTAGTATGCTAATATTTGTAGCATAAGTTACGTCACTAGTAACTGTTACTGCAGAAAAGACATCATCAAGATACCTATCTTGTGCACTTACTGAAAGCCCTAAACTTAATAGAGCAATTGTAAATACTGATTGTAAAGTTGTTTTCATAGTATTTTGGTTGTTTAATTATTATTCTACAATAATACAAAAATTAATCTAGTTCGAATAGGAGAGAACAATAAGTCATTCTTCCAATATAAGGTCCTCCATAAACTTCATAATGTTTATTGTTAAGTATGTTTGAGGAACCAACTTTTAAAGTTGCATTTAGTTCAGACAGTTTTTTACTTACTTGTACATCAACCAAATCATATTTAGGTACATTGCCTGTAAACTGTGGTGATCCTTCATAAGTAAACTCTTCAACCCATTTATAATTAATACTAAAACTGAAATTTCTTAAAAAGGATTTTGAATTAGAAAAATTAATATCTCTTCCGGTAAATCCTAAATTATATTTATGTTCTGGAGTATTGTAGGCGGGTATAATTGGGTCTTCAGTTCCTTCTTCATTTAGTTTATTCCAAGAATAATTACCGTTTAAAGAATACTTAGGTTGTAAGTAGTAATTTATTCCTATTGAGGCTCCTTGAGTTGTTACTGTATTTTCAGCATTTGCTGCCATACGGTAAGCTTGTATTGATTGTAATGATATTTCATATGCATCAGGATTATTATTTCCGATTGTGTCATATTTTACGCCAATTTTATATCCTATAAAATCAGTATATCTGGAGTAATAATAATTAGCATCAATATAAACTTTATTGAATAATGTTGTGCGATATCCTATTTCAGCAGATTTTGCTTTTTCAGGCTGTATAGGTTTCACGCTAAAAAATTTCAGACTATCCTTTGATTGTGTAGCTGGTAAATAATAATTAATTAAAGATTCAACCGTAACTAAATTTTCTCCATATGCAGTTCCATGACCACTTAGATTTCCTATTAAAATTGCTCTACCTACATTGTATAATAGATATTGATCAGCCAAGGTTGGGTTTCTGATTGCTGAAGAAACTGATAAACGGATAATATCAATATTAGTAAGCTTATATACAATTGAAGCAGCAGGTGATAAATTTAAATCAAAATTCTCATTTTTGTCAGCTCTAAGTGTACCGCTTAACTTTAAAGCTTCACCAAGGATATTTTTTTCAAAACCAGAATAAATTCCAGCTTCATTATTTATTATTTTGTTTACTTTATCCATAAACAAACTCCCTTTTGTTTCGGGTGTGTATTGTCTAAAGTTAGCTCCTATTTTCATGGTTGCAAAGTCAGGATTGAATTGATATTCTGTATGAATATGATTAAGAGCTGATTTGTCATAAAAACGAGTTCCTCCTTCACTAGCAATTTTAGAAGTAATATCTGCTAATATATTTTCAAAAGCAACTGTGCCTGGTACTAATCGATTAGTTTCTAAATCTGTCTGAGATCTTGTAGCGTCATGAGTGGCAATGATTAGATCAGTATTTGCAATCATTACCGAATCACTCATGGTTATCCAATCTGTTATATCAATTGGGTTTCCGTTAAAGTAATAATCAGTTTGAAAAGTAATAGGATTAAATACTAATTCAGGTTTAGACCAATTTACATCTTCCCAATTAAAACTATCTCTCCAATTATTTTTATAGTTAGTATACCAATCTTGATTAGATATTGTATTATACTCTTGTAGTTTTAGTGCTGTAAATACTGCATCATAAGAATCTCCAGCATCTTCACTTGTCCTATATGCTCTAACAAAGAATTTATTTTTTTGCGTGATTTCTAATTTATTTTGCCAAAACTGAATATTTTTCAAACTCAAGCGATTATCTCCTTGATAAACAGTAGTACCCGTACTGTAATTAGTTCCATAAATAAGCTCAGTTTTAGGATTAATCATATAATGTAATGACGTTTGAGCTTTCAGGTTTTTGGTATTATAATCTACTATATCTTTTTCCATATATCCTGTTCGGTGAAATTTTCTAAGACCAGGATAGTCAAAATAATTTAAATTAAAATCATTTCTAAGATCATTTAGATTTCCATCAGTATCTTCATCTCCATATCTATTTATAGCATCATATCCACCAGGGTTATTGCTTCTAATTTCACCATCAACTGCAGCCATATTATCAGCTTCCCAATCCTGCGCTTTCATGTAGGAAAGGTTAATCTTAAAGGCAAAAATATCTTCTCCAGCTTTATTCTGGAATTTCTCAGCATATCGAATAGAGTTTTCAAATAATTGGCGTTCGCCAAATTTATATTGTATTGATAGCCCTTGTTGCATAAATGGGTTTCGCGTAGTCATGCTTATTACTCCATTAAAAGCATTAGGGCCATAATAAGCTGAACTAGCTCCTTGTATAATTTCGACCTTCATTATATCAAGTTCTGAAGAACCTAAAAAGTTTCCTAAAGAAAAATTAAGTCCAGGAGATTGATTATCTACTCCATCAATAATTTGAAGCGAACGTACAGGTGAGGTGCTATTAAAACCTCTAGTATTAATTACTTTAAAACCTAGACTAGCTGCTGTAATATCCACTCCTTTAAGCGCACCTAAGGCATCATAAAAATTAGCTGATGGAGTTTCTTTAATTGAAATCATATCCAATGCCTCAACAGTAAGAGCAGCCTCTTTCTGTTTTTGGGTAATTCTAGTGTCAACTACTCTTACTTCCTGTAGGCTTTTGCTGTCAGGGAATAAATAGATAGGTTTTGGGTTTTTAGTTGTTATTTCTGATTCTTTTAGTTTATATCCTAAGTAAGAAATCTCTAAAGTAACAGGAAGTTCTCTTGAAATTGAAAGAATATAGTTTCCGTTAAAATCAGTTGAAGTGCCATTGTCAGTGCCTTTTACAATCACATTAGCCCCTATTAAGGTTTCTTTTGTTTGCCCATCAATTATAGTTCCACTTAATTGTATTTGAGAATAAGCGGTTTGGATAAGAAATGTAAAAGCAAGAAGCAAAAGTTTATTCATAAATTAATTTTCAGTAGGTTCGCAAATTACAAATAATAAGTAAAATGGGAGTAGTTTTTAGAAACTCAGAATTTATAAATGAGCAAAATTTAATAATTAAAAGTTCAAATAGAGCTTTTAATTATGGAGATGGTTTTTTTGAAACGATTAAAATAATCAATACAAAGCCTTTTAATTTTCCAGCACATTATGCTCGTTTTTCTTTAGCATGTGTAGTTTTAAAGTTAAAAAATGAAGAAACACTTAGTGGTTTGCTTTCAGTTATTAATGATTTAATTAATCAAAATAAATTAGTTAATGGAAGTGTTAAGATTCATATAAGCAGAGAAGAAGGAGGTAGATATCAGCCTAAATCTAAAGGTTGTGAAATGATGATTAACTCTTGCTCTGGTTCAGGATTTATAAAAAATATTCCAATATCATTATGTGTGTTTTCTGATGAGGTGAAAACTATTGGAAGACTATCTAATATAAAATCTGTTAATGCTGCGGTTTCAGTGTTAGGAGCAATTCATGCTAAGGAATTAGGTTTTGAAAACGCTATATTAAGGAATGCTAAAGGTGATTATATAGAAGCAACTAACTCATCATTATTTATTGTTAAGGATAATGTAATTTATACTCCACCTCTTTGTGATGGTTGTATTGATGGTACTATGAGGGCTTGGGTATTAAATAATAATGCAGTAGTTGAAAAATCGTTAAGTCTGGCTGATATTATACAATCAGATGAAGTTTTTATTACAAATGCTATAACTGGAATAACAGCAGTAAAAGGGGTGGAGGAGGCTGTTTTTGCTGATTTTAAATATGCTGATAAATTACAGAATAAACTAATTAGTTTAAGTTTGGATCTTTAGGCATATTTACCCAAATTGCATAGTCTGACTTCTGATTTCTAATGATTTTATTCCAAAGTTTTGGGGTAGAATACTGCATGCACAAATCATCTTTTGAACTTTCTACCAGCCAGCTTTCTTCTTGAATTTCAGTATTTAACTGGTCTTCACCCCAACCAGAATACCCCACAAAAAATCGAATTTCATTTTTAGTAATCTTTTTATCCTGCATTAATTTTAGGATAGTATTAAAATCGCCACCAAAATAAATATTTTCAGTTATTTGTTTTGATTCAGGTATGAGATTTCCTAAAGTATGAATAAATTGCAGAGATTGTTTTGCTACTGGTCCGCCAATATAAACAGGGAAATCACTTAAAGGAATATTGTTTAATATTTCATTAAGGTTAATTTTTGTTGGCTGATTAAGTATTAATCCTATACTTTCATCATCATTATGATGAGTAAGTAATACTACACTTTTAAAGAAAATTGAATCGTTAAAAGAGGGTTCCGAAATTAATATTCTGCCTTTTTTGGCTTTCAACATAAAAAGATATCTTTGTTTTACTTTTGTAAATATATAAAATGTAACTCATTATCGCTTATGGATATAAAAAACTTACGCTTGAACTATAAAAAATCAACTATTGATTTTAAGAATTTAGCTGAAAATCCTATCCATTATTTTATGAATTGGTTTGAGGATGCATTAAAGGTTAATAAGCAAGAAGCCAATGCTTGTGTATTATCCACTATTTCATCAGATAATCATCCTTCATCAAGAGTAGTTTTGTTAAAAGATATAAATGAAAGTGGCTTTACTTTCTTTACGAATTATCAGAGTAGTAAAGCTAAGGATATTGATGCAAACCCGAATGTAGCACTTAATTTTTATTGGCCAGAATTAGAGCGTCAAGTTAGAATTACAGGAACTGCAAAAAAAAATTCAATAAATGATTCTGATACTTATTTTGAAAGTAGACCCAGAGATAGTCAAATGGGAGCTTGGTTGAGTGATCAAAGTGAAGTTATTGGTTTAGGTTATAATTTTATTGACAAATTAAGTTCTTTAGAAAGTAAATTCAAAGACAAAGCTGTTACACGGCCTTTACATTGGGGAGGTTACTGTATAATGCCTGTTAAGGTTGAATTCTGGCAGGGTAGACCTTCTCGTTTGCACGATAGACTGGTATATGAAATGAAGAATGGAAAATGGATTTATAAAAGGTTAGCTCCTTAATTTTTTTATATTTGTGAATTAAAATTTTAAATTATTTAGATAAATTTGATTAGATTTATATAATTGTAAACTTTTGATTTTTTTGAGATTATTATCCCTAATTAATGTTTGGTATTCATTACTAGCAAAATGCCAAAAATTTGGTTTCCTATTTATATGAAAAAAATGATTTTAGATAGAAAAATGTTTGAATGTGTTGTTGAAAATAATGATAAGTTGCCAAACTCAATTATAAAATAGTTAAATATGATTAAATGGTTATTTAAATATGGAGCAGCTATTTTTCTGTTTAATACTGTCCTGCTTAATATTGAGTCTACTTATGATATTGGTAATATGATATTTTTATTTTTAATGGGAATATTTTCCTTTTTTTTAATAATTAATCCAGCCCAAATAAAAAATATTTTATTTCATAAGGCATTTTCATTTTTTTTGATTTTAAACCTTATGAATCTATTGTACTTTCTTCTTTTTCATGCAATTTCTGATTATGAGGCAATTAAATATATTATCGCAAGAGGCTTGCAGTTTTCTATTATATCTGTGTCAATATATTTTAACTATGAATATTATAAGGAAAAGTTTCTTAAGCATATTGTTTATTTAGTTTTTGGAATTGTTGTGTTTAGTTTTTTGCTTGATCCCTTTATTCTTTCTGGTCGTTATAGTGGAATTATTTGGAATCCAAATATGCTTTCTTCATTTTGTGTTACTGCTTTTTCTATCTTATTATTAGATAATAAAAAACGAACAAATATCGATTATTTCATTCTAAGTTCTCTTTTGTTAATCGCAGTATCTACGGGTTCAAGATTAGCATTGATTGCTATTGTTTTAGTTTTATTGATGAAATATGGATTTAGCGCAAGAAATATAATTTATGCTGTAATTTCTCTTTTGATTTCATTTATTATTATATCGATTAACCTAGATACTAGTTTGAATAGGTTTGCTTCACAATCATTGTTTAATGACAGAATTTTACAATATCAATACGCCTATCAAACATTAGTTAATAAGCCCTTATTTGGTTATGGATTAGATAAATATGCCTTTATTGATATGTCATTAGTTCCAACTTATTTGAAGCATACAATCATGGGGGCTCACAATGGGTATTTAGCTATACTTGCTCAATGTGGAATCCTATTTGGAGGTATCTTCTTATTTATTGTATTAAAAAAATCACTTCAAGTTTTTCTTTACTTCAAAAGTAGAAAAAGTTTTGAAAGAGCATTTCTGTTTATTATAATTTACACTTTATTAGCTTCATTTTTTGAAACTCTTATGACTGGAATTAATGAGTTTAACACAATTTTATTTTGGATTTCTCTATCAATTTTATCTTATTCCAAGTTTGAAGAAGAAAATGCAATATAAAATAATTACAGATGTTAAAGAGTTTAAACTTCTTGAAGAAGAATGGAATCTGCTTTTTGATAGTAGATTTTATTCTGTGTTTCAATCCTTTTTATTTAACTATTATTCATGGAAAGATGTCTTGTGTCATTTTTCTAAAAATAAATTATTTATTATTAAAATTACTGAAGACAATATTACTATAGGGCTTTTCCCTTTATATATTGATGAAAAGAATAAATTACGCTTTATAAATGATATTAATGCTGATTTCTGTGATATAATTTTGAGCAAAAAAATAGATTTTGATAATTTATTTCAATTTATATTAAATGATTGTAAGCAAAAAAGAATTCAGTTAATTAATTTGAAGGAGGATTCAATGCTTTCGCATTTTGGTAGCAATCATTTTCAAAGTAATATTAATTTTTCTGCCTTTGAAAGCTATTCAGAATTACAGGTTGATAAAGGAATATTTCCTTATAATTGCAATAAGCTTAACAAAAAAAGAAGGAATGAGATAAAAAGAATATTAAGTAAAAATTCAATTTATAAGCATGAGATATTAGTTAAAGACCACAGTATTTTTCCTATTAATGAGATTTTAACATTAAAAGAAAAAATGATTAAGAATGGAAGTCGGGATAAAAACTTTTTACCCACAAATCAATTAAAATTAATTGAAAGACTTTACGATAGTAATCAAATTGAGATAAGCTTGGTTAAAGATGGTGAGGTAATTGCTATCTTATTTATTGTTAGAAATAATAATAATTTTTTACTTTGGATTGATTTGTATGATGATATTCAAGTAATATCATTTTATAATTACATATCTTTTATAGCAGTTACATCTTTAAATAAAGATATCTGTATTAATTTTGGTAGAGGTGCTTATAGATGGAAGGTTTCTAAATTTCGTCCTGATATTCAAGAATTGTATCGATTAAATTTTTATTCTAATGGATTGTATTGCACAATTCATATAATTACTAGCTATATTTTAGCTGCTGTTAAATTAATGTATAGGAAATTTAAATAATGAAAATATTCTATTATTTTGTAGAGCCTGCATCCTATGCGCTTGATCTGGCATCAAATGTTTATGATAAAAATGAAATAGATTATTGTTTTATTAAATCCAATACGCTAGTGATTTCTGATTCTAAATCAAATAAAGATTTCTTGGATAAAAAATCTTGGATTTTAAGATTTAGATATGTATTAAATTGTTTTAAGAATAATGATTTTATAATCATAAACGGATATAATAATTATCCTTTTATTTTGACTTTTATTTTTAATCTTTTTAGTGTTAAAAAAAAGTATATAGCTACAGAATCAGATACTCAGCTTAGTATTCCTAACTCCCCACTAAAACGCTTTATAAAGTGGCTCTATCTAACTATTGTGTTTCAGAATAAATATGTTTTGGGTTTCGCTGGTGGTAGTAATTCTCATAAAGATTTGTTTAGACATTATAGAATGGAAGAAGAGCGTATTTTCCTAATGCCTATGATGGTAGATAATTCAAAATTTACTGCTGAAAAAAATACTTTCCATTATCCATTCACTTTTTTGTTTGTTGGAAGGTTAGTTTCTTATAAAAATGTGGAGCATTTGATACAGCAATTTAATATTCTGTTTTCAGATAAAGATGCAATATTAAATATTATTGGAGATGGAGATCAAGGGAAGTATTTAATTGATAAATATACTTCTGAAAAAGTCATTTTTAAGGGAAAGAAATTTAATCAAGAGTTAGTAGCTGAATATCTTAATGCATCTTGTTTTGTTTGTCCTTCATTATTTGAACCTTGGGGCTTGGTGGTTAATGAAGCTTTGTCATCAGGCTTGCCTGTTATAGCAAGTAAAGAGGTTGGTGCGTGTTTTGATCTAATTAAATGTAAGGAAACAGGTTTTATTGCAGAGGATATGCAGGAGTTTGGACAAATGATGTTAACTTTGTTTAATGATGCTGAATTATTAAAGAGATATTCGAAAAATGCAAGTGATTTAATGAAGAACAATTGGAATTATGATCTATATGATAACTGTTTGAATAAAGCAATTAAAAAAGTTGAACAATGGCAATAGCTTCATTTATTAGAATAGCTATAATTAGGGTTGCTTCTTTTTTCTTTTTTAGTAGAAGAAGTAAGGTGATATTTTATCATGATATTCATAGTGATAAGAAATATACTTTTCAGTCAACTTCAATTGATTTATTTAAAAAACATATTCAAATTATTAGAAAAAATGGATATAAGATAGTTAATAAAATAACAAAAGAACATGGAGAAATAGAAATTTGTTTTGATGATGCTTATTTAGGTTTGTATGATAATATTGAGTTAATAAAAGAACTTAATATTCCAATTCATTTGTTTGTGATTTCTTCTTTTTTTGAAAAAGCTAATCATATAAATAAAGAACAATTACTTTTATTAAATAAACTATCTCAAATTAGAATTTCATCACATACCGAAACTCATCAAATACTAAATAAAATATCTGAAAAACAAATTATTAGTGAATTAGAGAATTCTAAAAAATTTCTTGAATCCTTTTTAAATAAACCTATTAGTTCAATTTGCTTCCCAGATGGGCAGTTTAATAAAAAGGTTCTTGAAATTGCGAAAAACATAGGTTATAATGTGAAATATTCTGGTTTACCTGGTTTTTATTTTGATGATTTTCTTGTTGGTGTTAAAAGAAGAAGTTTAGTTCAGTTTGCTGAAGAAAAGGAGTTTAAGGCAATACTAAAAGGAGGGGATCATGTTTTAGCTTTTTGGTATAAATTTAGACAATACAGTTAATGAGAATCTGTTTAGTTTCATCATCATTTTACCCTGCTACTTTTTATGGTGGCCCTATCTCTGCAACATGGGATTTATCTAAGAAACTAGCAGAAAATGGACATGAAATTTATGTTTCGACAACTAATGCTAATGGAGATAGGAAATTATCATTAGAGTGTAATTATTTTTTAGAAAAAGAAAATAATGTTTTTGTAAAGTATTATAATGAGCAAATAACAAATAAATTTTCTCTTTCTTTCCTTTTTGGAATTTGGTCAGATATTAAAAAATCTGATATTGTTTACATACAGTACCTTTTTCATTATACGGTTCTTTTTTCTTTGTTATTTAGTGTAATTCAGAAAAAGAAAATAGTAGTTTGTCCTAGAGGTAGTTTTTCATTTTTCACTCTAAATAATAAACTTCCTTTTATAAAATTACTTTGGCTTAATTTTTTTATAAAACCAATGGTAGATAAGATTATTTGGCAAGCAAGTTCTTATTTAGAAGAAAGGGATGTTTTAAAAAAGTTTCCTAATGCTGATGTTAAAATTATAAATGATGGAATTGATTATGAATCCTTTCAAAATTCAATTACAGTTTCTAGATATGAATTATTAAATAAATTTACCGGAATTACTTTTAATGATGTTTCGAATATTTTTTTTTCAATGGGTCGATTACATAAAATAAAGAGTTTTGATGTACTCATTGATGCTTTTAATTTGTTCTTACAAAAAGATAAGTATGCTAAATTAATTATTGCTGGTGGTGATGATGGAGTAGGGAAGCAATTGCAAAATCAAATACAGAAATTTAATCTTGGTTCTTCAGTTTTTTTAATTGGGGCTATTAATTTTGAGGATAAAAAACTGTTGTTGAATAATTGTGATTATTTTACTTTAGCATCTGAATTTGAAAGTTTTGGAATTGTTATTGCTGAGGCACTATCATGTGGAAAACCTGTTGTAATTTCTAATAAAACACCATGGAAGGATATTCAAATAAATAATTGTGGTATTTTAGCCAATAACGAAAAGTGTAGTTTTAACGTTGCTTTCAGCAAAATCATAAACGAAAAGTATGATAGTAGTCTAATTAAGAACTATGTAAAAATGAATTATGATTGGGCGTTTATTGTGGGTAAGTTTATAAATCTAATTAAAAAAAAGTAAATGTATATATTAGGTATAAACGCATATCATGGTGATTCTTCAGCTTGTCTTTTAAAAGATGGTGTCGTTATTTGTGCAACTGAAGAAGAGAGGTTTAGAAGAATCAAACATTGGGCGGGATTTCCTTCTCAAGCAATTCTATTTTGTTTGGAAGATGCTGATATCACATTATCGGAAATTGATCATGTTACTATTTCACGAGACCCAATGGCTAATTTTTATAAAAAGGTTATACATAGCTTAAGGTATACTATTAGTATTTCTACGATTTGGGATAGGTTAATGAACTCAAAAAAAGTGAGCTCTATCAAAGGAGAATTAGCAAGTGTATTTGGTGTAGAAGAAACTGATATAAAAGCGCAAATTCATAATATTGAACACCATAGAAGTCATATTGCCTCTTCCTTTTTTGCTTCAAGCTTTGAAAAGTCAGCTATTTTATCTATTGATGGCTTTGGTGATTTCACTTCAACTATGTCTGCAATTGGAAATGGTAATCGTTTTGAAGTTTTAGATACTGTAAATTACCCTCATTCCTTAGGTGTGTTTTATACAACAGTTACTCAGTTTTTAGGTTTTCCTAATTATGGTGATGAGTATAAAGTAATGGGTCTAGCTCCTTATGGTGAGCCAAAATACCTAAAAGAATTAGAAGAAATTGTATCTTTAACTGATGATGGTTTTTTCAAATTAAATGCTAAATACTTTAAGCATTTTCAAGAAGGGGTAGCTATGGATTGGGAGAATGGATCTCCTACTATTGATGCTCTTTTTACGAATGAATGGATTTCTTTATTTTGGAAAGCAAGAGTAAAGGGAGATGAGCTAGAACAGTTTCATATTGATTTAGCTACTTCTGTACAAAGGTTTACTGAAAATGTTATTTTTCATATGCTAAATCATTTGCATGCTAAAACAGGAATTGATAATATTTGTATTACAGGAGGGGTTGCTCAAAATTCTGTAGCAAATGGTAGAATATTGGCTAATACTCCTTTTAAAAACATTTATGTTCCTTCAGCTGGGCATGATGCTGGGACATCTATTGGTTCAGCATTGTATTTATATAATCAAACTCTAGATAAACAGAGGTTACCAGAAATGACTAGTGCTTATTTTGGAAAGCAAGCTTCTCAGACCGAAATTATTTCAGCCTTAGATGATAGAGGAGTTACATATTCTGTTTTAACTGAGGATGAATTATTTGAAAAAGTAGCAAATAAATTAGTGGATGGTGGTGTAATAGGTTGGTTTCAAGGTAGAGCAGAATTTGGCTCAAGAGCTTTAGGTCATAGATCTATCCTTGTTGACCCAAGAAGAGCTGATGCAAAAGATTTATTAAATGAAAAAATTAAAAGAAGGGAGAGTTTTAGACCCTTTGCACCTTCAATTTTAAAAGAGGCTATTAGTGATTATTTCGTCCAAAATGATACTGTTCCTTTTATGGAAAAGGTATTTGATGTTAAAAAAGAAAGGCATGCTGAAATTCCAGCTGTAACTCATGTTGATGGAACAGGTAGGTTGCAATCCGTTGATTCAGAAATATCTCCTAAGTATCATAAATTAATTTCTAAATTTGCAGAAAAGACTGGGGTTCCAATTTTGTTAAATACATCATTTAATGAAAATGAACCTATCGTAAATAAGCCAGAAGAAGCATTAGATTGTTTTTTAAGAACAAAAATGGATATGTTGGTTATGGAAAATGTAGTTGTAGAAAGATAATTATGAAAGAAGATACATTTTATGATAACACGCCATTTGAGTATGGTTATTCTTCAAAAGAAGAAATAATTGCTAATATGAATCCTTTGCTTAAGGATTTAATGGAGCGTAATAAGGGTAAGTTGTTTTGTGATATAGGCTGTGGTTGTGGTAGGAATCTAGTGTATGCTTCAAAGTTTGCTTCAAAAGTAATAGGTATTGATTTAAGTAAGCAATCATTAGCCTTTGCAAAATCATTTGTACAAAGTGATAATTTAGAATTGCTTGAAGGAAATAACTTAGCAATTCCATTAGCTAATGAAGTAGCTGATCTTGTTATAAGTGATGGAGTTTGTCATCATACAGGAGATACTGTTAATGCTTTTAAAGAATGTGTTAGAATTTTAAAGCCAAAGGGGAAGTTATACCTTGCTGTTTATAAGAAGTTTAGGTATTATCCTGTAGTATATTATTTGATTGGTGGTGTTTTTAGGTTAATGAATAAGGTTAAGATTGGGTATTTTATTATTGAGAAGATATTTGTTAATCTTCATTATTTAATGTATAAATTTTTTAAAAAGCAAAAATTATCATTAGTTGAAACTAGAAATATTTTTTATGATTATTTTATAACACCAGTTGCAACTTTTCAATCAAAAAAGGATGTAAAGTCATGGTGTGAAGGTAATAATTGTACTATTGTTGATTATAATCGAACTAATGGGAACTGTCATGTATTTATAATAAATAAAGGTGAATAAAAATCCTAAAATATCAATTATTACAGTATCATTTAATAGTGTTATAACTATTAGAGACACCATTGAGAGTATTATTAGTCAGGATTATAATAATATTGAATATATTATAATTGATGCTGGCTCTAAAGATGGTACCCTTGATATAGTAAAAGAATATGAAGAGCATATTAGTTATTTTAGTTCTGAAGCTGATAATGGTATTTATGATGGGATGAATAAGGGTATAGCTGCTGCTACAGGTGATATTATTGGTATACTTAATTCAGATGATTTTTATCCAAATAGTTTCGTTGTTAGTAATGTTTCGAGTACTTTTGAAAAACAAGGATGTGATGCTGTTTATGGTGATTTAGTATATGTAAAGTTTTTTGATATTGATAAAATTATTAGGTATTGGCAGTCAGGTGAGTATACAGTTGATAAAATTAAAAATGGTTGGATGCTGCCACATCCTACCTTTTTTGTAAAAAAACATTTATATGATAAGTATGGTTATTATGATGCAGATCTAAAAACGGCTGCTGATTACAAAATGATATTAAAATTGTTATATAAGTATAATATTAAAGTATTTTACATTCCAATGATTTTAGTAAATATGCGTATGGGTGGAGCTAGTAATTCATCTATTCTGAATAGAATTCGTGCAAATAGAGAAGATGGATTAGCATGGACTAAGAATCAACTGTATAAGCCTATGTTTGTTAGGATTAAAAAACCATTACAGAAAGTCAAACAATTTTTTCTAAGACCAAAGCTATAGTTGAGAGTTTTACTAATTGATAATAACGATTCGTTTACTTATAACCTAAAACACTATATTGATCAGTTTGCAACTGAAGTAATAGTTTGTAGAGGTTCTGAAATAGAGTTAGATAGTATTGATCAGTTTGATAAAATAATTTTATCTCCAGGACCAGGGTTGCCGAATGAGCACCCTGTATTGAAACAAGTATTAGCATGTTATTATAATAAAAAACCAATTATAGGAATTTGCTTAGGTCAACAAGCTATTGCTGAGTTCTTTAATGCTAATTTGGAAAACCTTACAACTGTAAAGCATGGAGTTACTTCAATAGCTAGCCATTTTAATAATTCTGAATTATTTAAAGGTATTCCTAGAAATTTTAAAATAGGACATTATCATTCCTGGATAGTTTCAAAAATTAATTTCCCAGAAGAATTAAGGATTACCTCAGAAAATGAAGATGGGATTATTACATCTTTAAATCATAAAAAACATGATATAACTGCAGTTCAATTTCACCCAGAATCAATCTTGACCGAACATGGTTTACAGTTGATTAAAAATTGGGTGTTAGCTTAATTGTATTCAGGAGTGAACCAATCTTTCTTTTTTTCAAATTTCAAATCTCTTAATGCAGCTGCTTTTACACGAATAGTAAGCGAATAGCTTTGGTGGTAGCCGATAGGAATGTAGTTGAATAGTAACTCCCAACAATGTAAGTCTCTATAAATATCAATAGATGTGTAGGTAAGTTCCTTGGCGTCAAAATCATATCCTGAACGAAAACCAATTTTCCATTTTTGAGTTAGTTTTAAATTTCCAGAAAAATTAAGAGATTGTGTTGTGTCAGAAAAAGCTGATGATTTATACCCTTTATTGTAAGAGAGTGAATAGTTAGCTGTTAAACTCCATGGGATTGCATAAAAATCTCTTTTCTCATCTTCTTTGTTTTCTTTTTCGTCCTCGTCCTCATTTTCCTTTTTCCCTGAAAAAGTTTTATCGTTAAGCGTTAAACCTATAGTTGTGTTTAAAGAGGTTAGTCTTGCTAATCGATTATTGGTATTTAGTTCGAACTGATTGATGTTTTTAGTTTGTTCTTTATTTGAGGTGTAGGGATCATATCTACTAGAAAAAGTAATATCAAAGATATCTGATAATCGTGTTCGTGCATTTAAAGTAATGTCACTCAGATTTAAAGAATCAGCAAAAATATTGTAGGAACTTCTAATGCTAAGGTTTTCAAGTAATTTTATTTTTTTAAAGCTTTCAACTGTATCTTTTTTACTTCTAATTTTCATTTCTAAAATATTAGAGAGTCCTAAAGATATATTTCCGCTTTTTCCTTTTGATGGAGAGCCATAAATGCCATTATTCATAATGCTATATTGCTGTGTATCACCTAAGGAATCAGACTGGACAGTTTTATAATAGCCATATTTTTCGTCAGAAAAATCAGGAGTGTAGTTGAAAGAAAGGTTAGGAGTGATAACATGTCTTATAGCAGCAATTTTACTTTTATTGAACTTAACCATTCCATAAATTTTGGTGTTTAGACCAGTAGAAAAATTATAATTATGAGCTCTAGTAAATTCATGAAGTGTATCAGTAATCAAACTGTTATTATTTGCATCCCACCTTTTTTCTGTTTGCGACAAATACCATCTTTCAGTAAGGTTAAAGCTTGGGGTTAGAGTAAAATGTCTTAATACCTTAATTGATGTGCTAATAGGAATATTATGTTTCATTCCGTTCCTAAAATTAGAGAATGATTTTTTAGTAAATAATAATGAGTCAGCAGTAGAAATTGTATTCTTTGTATTCATACCATACTTAATCATTATCTTGTCATACCACTGAGTTTTGGCAGCATTTCCTAATGCTTTAAAAGGGTATAATCTTTTTGAATTTAGTGATATGTCGGGTAGCGTTAAGTTGACATTTTTTGTTGTTGTATTTTGGCTGTGCCTAAGATTAAAAGTAAGGTTGTTAAGAAATGCACCTTCATAATTCTTTGTTAAATTCACACTTGATGACATGGTGTTTTTAAGAAAGTCATTTGCATTATAAGAATTGTTTCTATGATAGCTGCTACTTCCGGCCTCAACATTAGCTGAGAACTGTAAGGAAGGATTTGCTTTTAAATCCTGTTGATGTCTCCATTTAATGTTGAAATCCTTCTTTTCGCTATAATCAGGAAAGCCTTTTTCACTATTGAAATTTTTTCCGAAATTTAAATTTAAGTTTCCATTATATTTGTAACGGTTTTTGTATCTCAATTGTGATTTTACGCTCCAGCTTCCTTTTGTGTAAATATTACTTTTTAATGATAAATCTATTTTATCAGTTAAGGTGAAATAATACCCTCCGTCTTTCAGAAAGAATCCCATGTTGGTTGATTCCCCATAAGAAGGAATGATTATTCCAGAACTTTTTTTGTCATTGTTTGGGAAAAATCCAAAGGGAAGAATGAGTGGTATTGGGATGTTGAAAAAAGTCAGGTGAGCAGGACCTGTAATGATTTTTTCTCCTGGAATAACTTTAATCTTGTTTGCACGAATAGCATAATGTGGTTTCTCTGCATCACAGGTAGTATAGTCCCCTTTTTTTAAATAGGTAATATCATCTTCCATTTTCTTGACTACCTTCCCTAGAATGTATCCGTCTCCTTCTTTAGTTGTAATCTGTTTTACTCTACATTTTTTGCTTTTAAAATTATAGGTAATCTCATGTGCTTTAAAACTTTCATTTTCTTCTGTAAAAACAGGGTGACCTATTTTATTTCCAAGACTATCAGTTGTAGTGGTTGCAAAAATGGTGTTAGTTACCCAGTCAATTTTAATATAAGCTGCAGTTATAGTTGTTTTCTGGTATTTAATTTTTGCATTCCCATAAAGGTAAGCCTTTTGATTAATGATATCTAGCTTTATAGAATCTTCAGCATCTTTTTCAATTTCTGCATCAAAATAGGAACTTTCGGTAGTTGTATCGCCAACAGCAATAATAGTTGTGTCGTTAAAAATAGGCGCATTAAAAGCCTCAGAATTGTTAGTTAACCCTGTTAATAAGAAAAGTAAAAGCAGTAATTTTTGTAGGATTTGGTTCAATCTTAGTTGGTATATTTGTGTCTAATGTAATCTGAAATTTAAGGTGTCAAAATTAGGTAATTTATATCATATATTTTCTAGAAACGCAATTGCCTTGCTTTTATTGGCTGCTTTATTTTTATGTACTTCATTTACTGATGATAAGAAAAATACTAATAGCAAGATAAGAACTGTTGTTATAGATCCAGGTCATGGTGGAAAAGATTCTGGTACAATGGGAACCAAAAGGTTCAAAATCTATGAGAAACATGTTGCTTTAGCGGTTTCTCTTAAGTTAGGTGACTACATTAAGAATGCTTTTCCTAATGTTGATGTTCTTTATACTAGAGATTCAGATGTTTTTCTTGAACTTAATGAAAGAACTGAACTTGCAAATAATGCAAATGCAGATCTCTTTATTTCTATTCATTGTGATGGATTTACAAACTCAACTCCTTCTGGTGCTAGTGTTTTTGTAATGGGAATGAGTAAACTAAAAGCCAATATGGATATAGCTATCCGAGAAAATTCTGCTATTTATATGGAGGATAATTATCAGCAAAAATATGAAGGTTTTGATCCAAAATCTGCTGAAAGTTATATTGTATTTAGTCTTATGCAAAACACACATCTTAATCA
>CATEYX010000108.1 GCA_949511925.1 Cryomorphaceae bacterium
CAAAATATCATTTCTTACTTACAACACGGAACTAATGTTAATATTTTATCATCAGTTAATAAAATGCTTGCAGATATAAAGCATTGTATAACTGAGAAAGATGTCACTGTAAACATAGATGGTGTTAAAACGGTAATTCTTTCAGGTAAGATGTTAGATATTTTATCAACGAAAGACTCATATATTATTTGCGGCTATGAGCAAGATAATGGTAATTATAATAAGTTTAATGTCAATTACGTTGATGTTGATATTATAAGAGAAGCAAAATGGTATAAAATTGAGGTTGATAGTAAGATAGGTTTTGTATATCAAAAATTTGTTACCTTGCAATAATTGCTTAATTAAATAGAACAGCAAAATTTTGTGGGCCTCTCAGTCCTAAGTTCGAACTTTTTTAGAAGATTTTTACGATTAGATATTTAAAAGTCGATTCCCAGATGTACTCCAAACATATAGTGAATACCTTCTTGCTCTATGCCTATGTCAATTTGAGGCCCAATATGTAATTCTCCAAAAGGTATTTCATATGCTAATTCAACATGTTGTGCAAACTGATATTCAGTTTCTTCTTCATGTCCTTCATCATGCCCTTCATTATGTTCTTCTTCTGATACTCTAAGAATACCTGCAGCATAAGCTACTGTGATTCCAAAATCAAAACGATATAAACTAATTAGTGACAATGAATGATGGGCATGATCATCTAGTATCGTTTCAAATGAGATTCCTGCTCCAAGTTTATTATTTAATCCAATCCCTTTTATGTAATGAGAGTGAATTCCTATTGCATTCTCATGTTTAGGGATAAAACCTATACCTATAGCGAATTCATTCTCATGTGCATGCTCTTCATGTGAATGATTATCATCATGATTGTGCTGAGAAAAAGAAATTAAAGGGGATATTAAAAATATTAAAATTATTTTTTTCATTTTTCAAAAGTATTATTATTTTCATAATTATAAATAAAAACCCACTCAATTGAGTAGGTTTATTTTTGGTGGGCCTTACGGTACTCGAACTTAGATCATTTTTACTGAAATTTAACTTAATTTTTCTAATTCTTCTTTTATGAAATCAGCTAGTTCTTTTACATAGCTTGCTGAAAAATCAAATTTAATTCCTGCTGTTTCATAAATCTCACCTATTGTTTTTGTGTATCCCAGTTTAAGTGCATCCATATAATTATCAAGTCCTTGCTCTCCTAATTGTTTATATGAACGCCACATGGCAATTGCTCCTAGTTGCGCCATTCCATATTCAATATAGTAGAAAGGCACCTCATATAAATGCAATTGTTTTTGCCAAAGATTAGCGTGTACATTTTGATTTCCTTCCCAATCAATAATTTGATTTCCTAATTCAGCTGAAATCTCTAACCATTTCTCTTTTCTCTGCTTTGCTGTATGTTCTGTAGTATAAATCCAATGTTGGAATTTGTCAATAGAAGCAATCCAAGGTAATCCCTCCAAAACTTTTTCTAATTGTTCAAGTTTGGCTCTTTTTAAATCAGCTGCATCAGAATAGAATACATCCCAATGATCCATAGATAAAAGTTCCATTGCCATAGAAGCTAATTCAGCAACTTCAGAAGGGGTAGATTTGAATTCTGTTAAGGATAAATCTCTACTTAAGAAGGAGTGAACCGCATGACCACCTTCATGAACCATAGTGACTAGATCTCTTTGGGAACCAACAGCATTCATGTAAATAAAAGGAACGCCAATCTCATAAAGTGGATACATAAATCCTCCCGGAGCTTTTCCATTTTTTGATTCTAGATCCAAATGCTTCATGGCTTTCATAGTTGCAAGAGACTCTCCAAAATATGGCCTTAATCTATTGAAACATTCTATTGATAAATCAGTTAGTTCTGTTCCACCATCAAAAGGCTTTAAAGGTGCTAATCCATCTACATCAACAGCTGTATCCCAAGGCTTGTATGATATGTTTCCTAATTTTTCTTTTCTTCTTTGTTCGAAAGAATTGATAATAGGAACAATTTCTTGGGCAATAGCATCATGGAAATTGAAACAATCTTTAGGTGTGTAATCAAAACGTCCTAAAGCTGCAAACATATAATCACGATAATTATCAAATCCAGCATTGCTAGCAATTTTTTGTCTTAAAAGAATTAGTTCGTCATATAAATCATCTAATGCCTTTTCATCTTGCAACCTTCTGCTACTTATCTTATTATAAATCTCTTCTCTTTTAGCTCTATCCGTACTTTTTAATAATAGTGCAGCCTTTTGCATAGTCATCTTTTCGCCATCTACTTCAATAGACATTTTTGCTGAGATAGCTCCATATTCCTGTTGCTTTTCTTCCATTGTAGTGAACAAAGGGATATTCTCTTTTCGGAATATCTCAATTTGTTTTTTTACACTTCTTAAGTAGATACGGTATTTTTCTTGGTCAAGGTCTTTTAAATAAGGACTCTTAACTAATTTTAAATTTAATTTATGAGAATATGGTGCTGTATTTGGTGATATTTCTTTAATCCAAAATGAAAATCGTTCGCCTAATTCTTTGTCAGTAGTATCAATATTCATTTTGATATAACGCCAAGCCATATCTTCCTCTAAAACTGCAGAAAGTTCTGATTGATCTAACATCCATTGCTCTAACTCAAGAACATTAGAAATCTCCCTGTCAACTAAGTTATCAAATAATGATTTAATTTTATCCCAAGAATTTATAACTAAATCTTCAGGAACAAATTTTCTTATTGGACGAGTTGGTATTGCAATTGTGCTTTCCATAATTATTATTTTTTAGGTGTAGATTTTTTCTTTGGACTTTTAACTTCTTTCTTCTCTACTTTAGGTAATTCAATTAATCCTTTTTTCTGTAGAGCATTATACCATTGTATTACTTTCTTAATATCAGAAATGTAAACCCTTTCTTCATCATAATCAGTAAGAATTCTCCTGAAATAAGTAGTTAATTGATTGGTTGAAGATTTATGGTTTAAGGCTTGTTCTCCATTCTCCTTTTTTGCAATATCATCAAAAATTTCGGATAAAGGTTTTGTGTCATCATAAGTGTATATTCCTATTTCTTCAAGCATATTTGCTTGATTGTCAGAATATAAAGGAGATTTTTTTCCATCTGTGAATGATTCAACAATTACTGTATTATTTCCTTTTGAAACTACTTTGTAAAGTCCTGGTTTACCAGCTACATTTATTATTCCTTCTAAATTCATATTTATAATTTTGGAATGCAAATGTATAATTTTTAATAAGATATTTTAAATTAGTTTTCTGAAATAAATTGTGTAGTATTGGCATCTAATATGAGTGTATTCAAAATTAAAAATAGAAAAGAAGTTTTTGCTTGGTCGTTATATGATTTCGCTAACCAACCTTTTACGACTATTATTGTTACTTTTATTTATAGTGCTTTTTTTGTAAAAGTAATTGCTGCTGATGAGCAAGAAGGAACTTTTTTATGGACTAATGCAATTGCAATTACAGCTGTTGTAGTTTCTCTACTTTCTCCTGTACTCGGTGCTTTGGCAGATAGAGGTGGCTACCGCAAGTTCTTTCTTATTCTTTCCACTTTGATATGTGCATTATTTTCTATTTTATTATATTTCCCCACTGAAGGTGAAGTGTACTATGCACTAACATGTTTTGTGATTGCAAATATTGCCTTTGAAATGGGAAGTGTTTTTTGTAATTCGTATTTGCCTGACTTATCTAATTCTAAAAATATTGGTAGGATTTCAGGCTATGCTTGGGGATTAGGGTTTGTAGGTGGTTTACTAGCTTTGTTTTTGTCGCTATTTTTATTTGATATTAATAATCCTGATGAAATCAGAAAAATAAATATTCTTGTTGGAGTTTGGTTTTTATTATTTAGTATTCCTACCTTCTTGTTTGTGAATGACAAGAAAAGAGAAAAATTTAATAGAAATCATATTCATTCTTCTTTTCATTCACTAAATGATACATTTAAAAGTATTTCTAGTTATAGAAAGATTTATAGATTTCTGATTGCTAGATTATTTTTTAATGATGGACTAATTACCATTTTCGCTTTAGGAGGAGTGTATGCTGTTGGAACTTTAGATTTTAGTTTTGAAGAAGTGATGATGCTTGGAATTGTATTAAACCTTTGTGCTGGTGCTGGATCATTTTTATTTGGATACATTGAAGATAAAATTGGTGCCAATAAGGTGATTAATATTTCTCTACTTGTTTTGATTATAGCAACATTAATAGCATACCATTCTCCTGATACAACTCATCCTAAAGAATG
Organism: Cryomorphaceae bacterium; assembly: GCA_949511925.1. GTDB lineage: Bacteria > Bacteroidota > Bacteroidia > Flavobacteriales > BACL11 > UWMA-0277. The sequence goes on from CATEYX010000108.1 coordinate 4,273, forward strand.
GTTTTGGGTTGCAGGGGTTTTACTTGGTTTTATGGTTGGTCCGAATCAATCTTGCAGTCGATCATTAATGGCAAGGCTTACACCAAAAGATAAGCAAAATGAATTTTTTGGTTTTTTTGCACTTACAGGAAAAGCAACTTCATTCTTAGGCCCTTTGCTTTTTGGAATTATAACTAAATTTCATAGCCAGCAAATGGCCCTATGGGTTGTAGTTATTCTATTATTGATAGGTCTTATTTTATTTAACAGAACAGATGATAAGCAAGCAGATCTTAATTAGTTTTTTGTAATTTTGCTTTATGATAAGATTTCTCTTTTTGTTTAGTTTATTTATTTTTAGTTCATGTACTTGGAATGAACTTCCTAAAGTTATTTGTGTGCCTGATGAGCAAGTATACTTGGACTTGGTACAACCAATAATTGAGAATAATTGTATTTCTTGTCATTCCACACCAGCTAATATGCCTGCTGTTCTTGGGTCATATGATGGTGTAATTGACGCCTTAAGAAACTATTCCTTAAAAGAAGAAGTTATAAATCGTACTATGCCTCCTTATGGATCACCTCCACTGAGTGATTCAGAGATTAATATTATTCAAAAATGGGCAGATTGTGAATAAGTTAATTACTTTAATATTAATATTTTTTGTAACTAATCTTTACTCTCAAAGATTTATTACTAAAGAAGCAGAGATTTCATTTTTTTCTGAAGCTCCTATTGAGGATATATCAGCAAAAAACAATAAAGTAAGTGCTGTTTATGATGATGAAACTAAGCAATTAGTTTTTCAGCTCAATATTTCAGATTTTATTTTCCCTAAACCGTTAATGCAAGAACATTTTAATGAAAATTATTTAGAATCTGATAAGTTTCCTAAAGCTTCTTTTTCAGGAATTGTAGGGCAATTGAATGAGAGTACAATAGCTACAGGTACTTTAAAAATTCATGGGGAATCTAATGAAGTTGAAGTGAAAGGAATTTTAGTGAATAGTAATGATAGTGTAATGATAGATGCTAGTTTTAGGATTCAACTTAAAGATTTTAACATTAAAATTCCTAAAATAGTAATGTACAATATTGCTGAAGAGATTGAGGTTACTATTATAGCAAAATTAAAAGAGATATAGATGAAGAGGATACTTTTAATATTACTTTTTTCACCTGTAATTATTTTTGCTCAAGATGATTTGATGCAGTTGTTAAATGATGATTCAAACTATAAAATTAGCTCTACTTTCAAAGGAGTAAAAATTGTAAATAGTCAATCTGTAGAATTGGTTAATAAAGGAGATTTACTTTTCTTGATTCAGCATAGATTTGGCACCTTAAACTCTGGAGCTTATAATTTATATGGATTGGATAATGCACAAGTTCGTTTTGGATTGGATTATGGATTGAATGATTGGTCTTCAATTGGTCTGGGTAGAAGTTCATTTTTAAAAACAATTGATGCGAATGCAAAAATAAAATTAGTGAGCCAAAGTAAAGGTGAAGATTTCTTTCCTTTTAGCATTGTTTGGTATTCTTCGGCTTTTTTTAAACAAGCAATATGGAAAGACATGCGAGCTGATGATTATCTTTTTTCGGATCAAATTAGCTATGCCCACCAAGTGCTAGTTGCTCGTAAAATTACTAGTGCTTTATCGTTACAGCTTAGTCCAACTTTAGTACATAAAAACATTGTTAATCAAGGTGACGATACTGATTTGATGTCTGTTGGTTTCGGAGCAAGGCATAAATTAACTTCAAGAATTTCACTTAATGCAGAATACTTTCTTCAATTAGATAAGGAGAATAGTGTTAATCCTCTTTCCTTAGGTGTTGATATTGAAACAGGAGGTCATGTTTTTCAATTGCATTTAAGTAATTCTGCTGCCATGTTTGAGCGTGCTTTTATACATGAAACTAATGGGGAATGGTCTAATGGAGATATTTATTTTGGTTTTAATATTTCTAGAGTTTTTACACTTAAAAAATAGTTTATCAATATTCAAAA
>CATEYX010000109.1 GCA_949511925.1 Cryomorphaceae bacterium
ATTAAAACTATGGTTGATACTCCAAGAAAAAGCATGCTCTACACTGTAATTATTATAATGGTTCAATAATTTTTAATTTTATAATCTTCGGAGTCTCTTAAACCCTAATATCTACTGGCTCTTTATATTATCAATATAAATCATTAAAAAGTTGAAAATTTATATATGCAGACAGAATAATATTCTTCTCCTGGGTTTAATTTTGTTGTAGGAAAATTTGGTTGATTTGGACTATCAGGAAAATGCTGAGTTTCTAAACAAAAAGCGGTTCTGTACTTATATTTATTTTTATGCTTTCCAATAACGCTACCATCTAAAAAATTGCCTCCATAGAACTGTAAACCCGGTTCGTTCGTATAAACTTCCATTGTTCTGCCAGAAATAGGCTCAATAACTTTTGCTGCATAATTAAGACCTTCTAAACTTTGATTGAGTACAAAATTATGATCATAACCTAACCCATGTTTTAATTGTTTATGATTATCATTAACTCTTTCTCCAATTGCTGTTAGCTTTTGAAAATTAAAGGGTGTATTTTTTACACTGGTAATTTCTCCAGTTGGGATCAAACCTTCATCAACAGGCGTATAATAAGAAGCGTTTATTTGTAATAAATGGTTGTTGATGGTTCCTTTTCCTGCTCCTTTTAAGTTAAAAAAAGAATGATGAGTTAGATTAACGACAGTTGTTTTATCTGTAGATGCTCTATATTCAATTTTCAGTTCATTTGCATCAGTTAGTTTGTATATAACCAAGATAGTAAGGTTTCCTGGATACCCTTCCTCCATATCTTTAGAAATATACCTTAATTCTAAAGTTTGATTATCAATTTGCTTTGCATCCCAAATTACAGAATCATAACCACGATTCCCTCCATGAAGATGATTGTCTCCATTGTTTCTTGCCAAAGAATATTCTTTACCTTCTAAAGAAAATTTGCCATTAGCAATTCTATTCCCATAACGTCCAATTAAAGCACCAAAATATTTTTCTTTAGAGATTAAATAATCATCAATATTTGGATGTCCTAGTACTATATCTTCATAATTACCCAATCTATCTGGCACCCACAGCGAAACAACTTTTCCTCCGTAATTAGTTATTTCTGATACCAACCCATTCTGATTACTTAGTACATATAGGCTAATATCCTTTCCGTTTATTTTTTTTTCAAACTGACTCCTATCTAATAGATTAATCTGATGCTCATTCATGCTGAAATTTTGTGCATAACTTGTACTAACTTTAAAAAATATAAGTAATAGTAAGATTAGTTTTCTTGTATGCATATTTATTTTGTGTTTATTTAAGTATTCATTTTTTATTTACAACTATTTTCTTAAAAACTGTTTTATAACTCTCGGAAGCTATCTGTATGATATACAATCCAGACTGAATATGATTAGTATTTATATTCAAGCTACTCTTATTGGTTTTATATTCACCTACTATCTTTCCTAGCATGCTTAAAATCTTAATATGTTTTTTTCCTACTGAATTGAGTCCCGAAACAGCGAATTTATTATTAGCAGGATTGGGGTAAACAATAATATCTGCATCGAAGTTTAAGGTATCAACATTTAGAGCTTCTCCAATTAGCTCAAGATTAAATTTTTGGTTATTGGAATTTTCCCAAGTACTTTGCTGTATGTTAGAGCCATTATTATCTATTCCTGCTGCAGTTACTTCCATAACTTTATCACTATTTTTATTTATAAATTTATAGTCTCCAGAGCCTAGGTCTTCTATTGCCCATAATTGACAACTAGCACCATTGGGTGTCCATATATTAATATTAGCAAATTCATTAAGCTCACAAGCTCCTACTTCCATAGCTAAACCACTTAAGTTAGATATTATGGTGTAATAACCATCTCCTGTAGATTGAATCCACCATTGCTGTTGTAATCCTCCGTTATCTTCCCACTGAACAATATCTGCTGGATTTATATTAACGGCACCACTTATTTCTACTAATTTGGTTGTGTTTTTTTGATTAATTTTATATAATCCGTTTGCAATAATTCCTGTTGACAAATTAGGCTCTCCTGCAGGAGCTTCTAAAGGCTCTCCTACAACTCTTACTTCTCCAAATTGAGGAATACCATTACTATTAAATGTTAACTTTTGTGCCCTTGTAGTTCTTGTATCGCCACATTCACCAGACGGGTTTGGAGTTGCGTGGTATGCTAGCCAAAATTCAGTTTCATTAGGAGAACTAAAAAAAGAATTGTGCCCTGGACCATAGCTATTGTTTACGGGGTTACTTACAAAAACTGGATCTGGATCTTTTGCCCAAGAATTAATATTTAATGGATCTTCAGAAATATCTAGAGACATTATACCTAACTTATATTCGCTTGTCCAACATCCATTAGCAGAGTAGGTCAGGAATATTTTATTATCTTTTATAAGAATTGATGGAGCTTCGACCACATTACCAATATTACTTCCTGATAATTCACCTGGACTTAACAATAAAGTTCTTGCTCCTGATAAAGTCCAAAGGTTACTCATTAATGATATATAGATTCGTTGTGGCTTATTATATCCTTCATAATGAGTAGTTGCACTTATACCTGACCATAAAAAATATCGATTACCTGAAAGTTCTAAAATTGTACCGTCTATAGACCAATAATCAGATCCAGGAGAAGATACTTTACCTTTAAATACCCAATTATTTGAAAGAGGATCGGGACTGGTGTTCTCTAACACATAAGTTCTTTGAGTATCTGTATTTGTTCCTGTTTGAGGGGCTGTGTAATATATATACCAATTCCCATCTAATTTAAAAAGTTCAGGAGCCCAGTAATTTCCCGCCTGGGCTCCTGTATCACCTGGTCCAAATAATCTAATTAAGCTTGTCTGCTTGAGACCTTCAAGAGTCAATGACCTTTTCATTGAAACATCATCGCCTGTTGTTCCTGTATAATAATAATATCCATCTATATAAGTAATATGCGGATCGGCCATACTGCCTATTGGATTAGTAAATGATTGGGACATTATGAGCTGCGAACAACAAATAAACACCATCAAACAAATACATCTTGTTAACTTAACTATATGTGAGGTCATATCTAATATTTTCAATAACAAATATTAATCAATTATTAATTTTTTAGTTATTATGTTGTTGTCTTCAGTTTTAATTGAAAGGATATATAAGCCAGAATTAAGAAAAGTAGCATCAACTTGAATCTCGTCTTTAATATTTTGTTGCTTTGTAACAACCCTTCCACGCATATCAGTAATTATTATCTCCGTTTTTTTTGTACCTAATCCTCTTATGGTAAAATAATCTTTGGCAGGATTAGGGAAAATTTTAATATCACTATATAAATCATAATCAGCAACACTAAATGTTGATTCTATAAATTCTAATTTGAATTTCTGAAAATCTGAACCATTAGCGGTATTTTGATATATATTATTACCTCCATTCTCTAACTCCATATCCATACCACTATTCTTGTTGGTAAGTCTATATTCATCAGAACCCAAATCAGCTATCTCCCAAATTTGGCAAGGTGCACCAGATGGATACCACATATTAATATTAGCAAAATCGTCAGTACTACAACCTCCAACCTCTATTGCTAAACCATTAAAAGCTGATATAATTATATACTCTCCTGCAACACTTGTAGCTTGTAAATACCATTTATGATGAATCTCATCTGAATCATCAAACCATTGTCCTACATTTGATCCTCCCCAAATTTCAATACCTCCTATTTCCAATGTTTCACTCCCCGATGCTGCTATTGGTCTTATTCTATAAAGACCATTTTGAACAGGAGTACCTGCAGATAATGTAGGTTCTCCACTTGGTGCTGCAATTGGTACACCTATTGCTGAAATGGTTCCAAATTGTGGAATACCACTTTCATTAAAAGTAAACTTTTGTGCCCTTGTTGACCTTTGGTTATCGCAATAAGGACCATCATCAAATCTTGTAGTAAATGAAAACCAATATTCTGTGTTATCTGGAGATTTGAAAAAAGTTTGATGATTAGGGTTA
>CATEYX010000110.1 GCA_949511925.1 Cryomorphaceae bacterium
CTCTCTTACGAAAGAATGGTATTTTTCTGGTCGGTTTAAGGTAATTTTCCCTACTCCTTCAATTAATTCGTATTGTATCATGCTTAAATATAGATTTAAGCCGCTAAAATAAGAAAAATAAGGGGTTTAAACGAACGTTAGATACACTTGAAAAATTCAAAGGGCTCTAAGCAGTCAACACACTTAAATAATGACTTACAGGCAGTTGCCCCAAATTCACTAATTAGTGTAGTGTTTTTTGAATTACATTGTGGACAAATAACAATATTTGATGGGGGAGCTATTCCGTATTGCCTGAGCTTTTCTTTGGTTTCATCAGTCATCCATTTTGTAGTCCAAGCTGGTGCATAAACTATTTTTAAACTAAAATTTTCTATCCCATTTTCTTTAAAACAAATTTTTATGTCGTCCATAAATGTTTTAACAGCAGGGCAGCCTGAATAAGTTGGAGTAATGGAAATGGTATAAGAGTTATTTTCAAATCTTACTTCACGAATAACGCCTAGCTCTACAACTGAAATTACAGGAATTTCAGGGTCAGGAACTGTATTTAGAAGTTCCCAAACAAATTTTGTGTTACCACTTTGCATTAGGATATGCTCTCTGTAAATACTGCATTTCTGATAAAATAAATCCTAAGGACTCAGTATGCAATCCTTTTTTACCTCCTGTTGCCATATATTCGTCTTCAGGTCGTGTTAATTTTGCTTTTGCTAGCGTGTTGTTAATCATTGCATCCCAGTCTGATTTTAATGATGAATTATCAACTGCAATTCCCTTCTTGAATAATTCTATATCCAAAGCATCCATCTCAAAAACTTCGTCAGTATACATCCATAATTCATTTAATGCAATTTGAGTTTTAGCATTACTTTCTTTTGTTCCGTCTCCTAAACGAACTAGCCAATTGCTTGAGTGACGCAAATGATATTTTACTTCTTTTAATGATTTGTGAGCCAATGCTGAAAGGGTTTCATCTTTACTATTAGTTAGCTGAGTGTAAAACAAAAAATTAAAAGTATTATGCAAAAAGTTCCTCACTATTGTGTTTCCGAAATTACCGTTTTCTTGTTCAACTAATTGATGATTAAAAAACTCTCTTTCATTTCTTCTGAATGCTAATTTATCAGCTGATTTTAAGCCATCCAATTGTGCTGCATATTGATAGAAACCGTTTGCTTGTCCAAACATATCTAATGAGATGTTTGACATTGCAATGTCTTCTTCTAAGGTTGGCCCTTTTGAACACCATTCGGACATTCTTTGTCCTAAAATAAGTGAGCTGTCGGCTATTCGTAAAGTATATGTAAATAAACTACTCATGATTAAATGTGTTTTGAGCCCTCAGGCATAGTATAAAAGGTAGGATGACGGTACATTTTGTCATTAGAAGGATCAAAAAATGCTTCACTATCTTCTGTTTCTGATGATACAATATATTCTGATTTTACAACCCAGATGCATGAACCTTCATTTCTTCTTGTGTATAATTCTCTTGCATTTTCCAAAGCCATCACTTTATCATCAGCATGTACATTTCCTGCATGCTTGTGTGCTAAACCATTTTTGCTTTGAATAAATACCTCCCAAACTGTTGCGTTTTCTGCCATAATTCTATATTTAATTTGCTACTAATTCTTGTTTTTTTGCGTGTGCTTTTGCTGCATCACGCACCCATTGTCCTTCATCATGTGCTTTTTTATGATGTGCTAACCTTTGTTTGTTGCAAGGCCCATTTCCATTTACTACACTCCAGAATTCATCCCAATCCATTTCTCCAAAATCATAATTTCCTCTTTGCTCATTCCATTTTAAATCTGGGTCAGGAATGGTAAGCCCAATCAGTTCAGCTTGCCCCACTGTTTTGTTAATAAAATCTTGACGTAAATCGTCATTGGTTTGTCGTTTTATCTTCCATTTCATAGCATTCCCTGTTCTTGGGGAATCAGAATCCTGTGGACCAAACATCATAATGGAAGGCCACCA
>CATEYX010000111.1 GCA_949511925.1 Cryomorphaceae bacterium
ATTAATTTTCCTTTATAATTTATTTGTGGTTTTATTATTCTAGTGATAATACTTTCTCCTTTTTTTAAGTTTTCATCCTCTATAAAAGTAGCTTGTAAATTCATACCATTGTCATAAGCTTTATTTAATAAATCCTCTAATTCATACTGATTAGAATTTAAAGATTGTTCTAACTTTCTTACAGATGCATTAAGTTGTTTAAAGCCTTTTATAGATTCATCCATTCTAGAAAGATTTGTACGCATACGAACAATTTCATCCGCTACTCGTTTTGCAAAAGAATGATCAATCTCACCAGATTGAGATTGTTTTAAATTAGTTTTACTCTCTAAAGATAGCCATTCGGACAACTGTAAACTATCTTGAATTTGTTTTTCAAAAATCTCTTTTTGTTTTGCATTAATCGATTTAGTATTTGAGTTCCATTTTTGTGACAGAATAATGTATACTAACAGAATTAGAATAAGAGCAAATACAAAAATATAGATTCCATATTGCTGTTTCTTAGTTAATGATTGGCTTACATTTAGTATCTCTGATGTATTACTACTAGCTGATTGAGAAACTTCTGAGACATTAATATTTGCTTTTTCTAAATTTTCAGTTAAAGATTTAATCAAGTTCTCAAGTGATAGTAATCTTTCATTAACTAATAATGTTTGGCTATTTACTTCATTTGATAAAGTTCTAAGCTCAGTAGCAAACAATTTATTCTGATTTTTTAAACCTTGATCCTGATTATGTAAACTATCAATATGTAATTGATAATTATCTAAAGAGATTTGAAGTTTATCATAATTATTTCTTGTCTCTTTTAATTGCAAATCAATAGTCTTATTCTGCTGATTAATAGCTGTATTTATCATTAAGTTAACATTAGTAGAGTCTACTTGAGAGAAACCTTTAACTGAAAGAATTATGAGTGTAATTAGTAATATTTTTTTCATTTTATTTGTTTTAGATTGCATTTTAAAATGTTGCTTGATTTGGCATGCCATAATTATATCCTTCTGACTTTAAGGAGATTAAGGTGGGATGATGTTTGACACTATTAAAAAAGATTTGCTCTCTTATAAATTTATTAAACCATTTAAAAATCATAAATCGAGCAAAAATTAGGTCAATACCAATTAGAACTCCAGAAGTAGCAGCAGCAATAATCCCATAAATCACGAAACCTAAAAGAGCAGAACCATGCTTTCTCATGCTCATACCTGAAGAGCAAGATTTACAACATGATACCTCTATCCCTCCATTCTTAAAATAATTATAACTTCCATCATAAGACATTTTATGTAGTTTAACCCTAAAACTACTATTAGAAGATATCTTTTCTAGATTACAAAACTTACAAACATTAGCATCTTTCTCTTCCTTACAATGCTTAATGCAGTCCTTAGCTCTATTTTTTATTTTTTCACTTTGAGCAATACTTAAAGCATACTGATATGAACTAATATAATCTTGATCATCTCCAGTTTCATTATAACAATTTATACCACATTGTAGAATCTGATTTGATAATTTATCAGAAAGTGATTGAAATTGGAAATCATCAGAACCAGATATCTCTTTTAAATACTTAATATCCTTTATTGTATCTTTAATTAGTTGTTTACCAGCCTTAATTCCTGATTTTTTGTTTTTTTCAACTAAATTAGAAGCAGTATCAATATGACTCTTGATGTTTGAAATAGGAGCTTCTGTTAATGATGTATTTAATGTATCCTTTAATTTATCATCTAAGCCTTCAAAAAGATCTGACAGCTCTTTAGCAGAGAAGTTCTTATTAAATAAATCTAAAATAGTATTAGTGAAAAATTCCTGAGCATCATCTGAGCTTATCGGAGTAGATTTACTTATAGATTCGCAATAATTATTAAAGAAAGGAGATGAAATAAATTCATTCTTTAATTTAATAGCCTTCTTTATCTGCTTAATTGAATCATTATCTTTTTTGAAAGTATCTGTATTAGAATCGTCTAAAGTATTCAATAACACTAGAGTTGATAAATTATTAAATGCAGAATAGTTTTTCAAACTTACCTCTTTGGATGTTGTAGCCTTGTCCCAAATATCAATTGCTTTACTAATATCTCCTTTAATTAGATGTGCTAATGCTACAGAATCAATTGGACTTAAATCGGCAAACCAGAAAAGACTACTTGTAATTTTATTCTTATCTAAATTAAGCTGATTCTCTGATTTTAATAACAAATCATCTGTTCTTTCTATCTTAGCTAAATTTAAAAAAGGGAGATTATAGTCCAGCTCCATTTCCTTTCCAATTTTTGCAAATGCCTTTAATTTGGAGATATTCTTCTGAATATCCTTTAAACTTGCATTTGAACAAACGCCAAGAACCCTATATGTGTTATTAGAAATAAAACTCATAAAATGAAAGATAAATAATGTAAAAGATAATAATGATGTAAAAGATAATAATGATGTAAAAGATAATAATGATGTAAAACTAAAAAAAATAATGACATAATACTAAAAATAAAGTTTGAATATAATCTATAAGTATTTGATTAATAGTTACAAAATTGTCATCTGATGATGAAAAATTAGTCTTTTCATTCTATCAATTTAATAATTTTTATATATTTGAAAAAAAAATGGTCGAAACAATTATTTACATTGCTTTATTTATATTATCTATTTATATTATTGCTGTTTTACTTGATTATATTAAAGCTAATAATTTGATTAAAAAAAGAAAAGATAGTTATTTCAGTTTATCGGATTTTATGAGTATAATAAAGATGTCTCCTTTTAATCAGGAAGAAAGGTTTAATACTTATATAAAAGTAGTGGATCCTGTATCTAAGTTAGTATTAGAATCTATAGGTTTCGATCCAAATATCATAAAAACCTATAAAGATGATGATTCTATAGCTAAATATATGAATGAGTATGTTATGGGTGATAAGGTAAATATTAAACTTGAGAAAAAAGATATGATAAATTATCTCAATAGTGAAGAATTTGACATATTTACTAATTGGAGTATATTTCCTAGCTTAATATTACCTTTTGTCTTAGATACTCCAATATATGACGAGAAAAATCCATTAAAATCTGAAGATATAATTAAAATACAAGAGCTATTAAAAGATGAAGCTATTAGAAAAAAAATTATTTCTAGTAAAGCTTTTATTAATCATCTTCATAACTTAATTAATGCAACTGAGAAAGTAAAAGAGGAAAATAAGGATGATGAAAATTCAAAGGAATATTTAGGTAATCACATCAAGAGATACACGATAGTATTACAATCAGCCGAAATATATCTTAATTCAGAAAAGAAAAGGATAATGGGACAATATTAATACATTTACAAGATTTTAAATTAATTATTCTTTCTCAGCCTTCTCATATTTTTTAGTCATTTTTTAGTCATTTTATTTTGAATTGTTTCTGGTCTTTTCTAAGTCATTTTTTCTTATTTGTTTGACTATTTTTTAGTCATTTATACTAGAGGGAGGCTAATTCTTTTAATTATTTATCTGTTTAATTGTTTGACTAATTATTCAAAGAGTTTTTTGTTTAATAATTCCATATCTGAGGATACCTTTTTTTGTAATACTTTGGCATATATTTGTGTAGTCCTAACATTAGTGTGTCCAAGCATTTTAGATACAGTAATTAATGGCACATCATTGTTTAAAGTAATGGTAGTTGCAAAGCTATGGCGAGCAATATGAAAAGTAAGATTCTTAAAAATTTGAGCCTTTATAGCTAGCTTTTTTAATAGCCGATTTAAAAATGCATTACTAATATATTCAAAGATTAAACCCTCATCTGTCTCTGTCTTATTTTTTAGAATCTCAATTGATGGCTTTAACAGAGGTACAATAAAAGTCTCTCCAGTCTTTTTTCGTTTATTAAAGATATACTTTGAGCCCCCTTCATCCTTATGAATCTGATGCCATTTTAAAGATATAATATCAGCATAAGAAAGTCCTGTATATAAAGCAAACAGAAATAGTTCCTTTGTTTTTTTCTCAGATTCAATACTTAACTCAAGATTAGAGAAACGATTTATTTCATCTTGGCTAAGAAACTCTATCTCTTTTCTTTTAAAACTAAATACATAACCTTCAAATGGATCATTATCTATTACTCCTTTTCTTTTGGATAGCGTTGTAATCTTTTTAAACCTTTGCATAACCTTCATAGCTCCATTTTGATTACATAAGGTGTTAAACAATAAGTGTCGCTCTAGTTTATAGATAAAAGGGCTATCTACTTGTTGAATATCTATATCGTCTTGTTTAAAGCTCTTCTTTATAAAGCAAGAAAGGTGTTTTATAAGGGTTCTGTAGTTTTTAAGTGTGCCTTCACTATAATTCTCAGGTATTTGATTTTTCATATCCTTATTATGTTCCGCTATCACTTCAAGTACTGTCAGTCCTTTTTCTTTTATATTTAAATAAGCATTCTTTAAATCAATTGCTGAAAAGCGTTTATTAGTTTGAGATAATCTGTGATGTTCTGTGTAAAATCTATTCCTAATGTATTCCAAATAATGATTAAGCGTTTTTAATTTGCTATTAATAAGCTTTGGTCTTTGTTTTTTCTTATCCCAATCACTTATTCTTATCCATCTTTTAGTTGAAAGCTCAATTCTTTGCCCATTTATGGTCACACGAGAATAAATAGGAATTAAATTCTTATTATTTTTTTTCTTCATTTTAAGAAGAAAAATGATACTAAATGTGTCAAGCAAGGGACCTATTAGGGGACCTATTTTTTTACTATTATTCATATCTACAAAACTAGATTACACAGTTAACTTATTGATGTTAACTAGTATATAACGTTTATATAGATACGATTAAAAGAAAATATATTAGATATATAGATAGAATATGAAATTTATATATCTAAACTAAAAATTAGATATATAAATCACATTCAATGTACTGAAGATCAATAAGATAAAAAAGAACTACGACCGTAGTTCTGATGAATCAATAGGGAAAAAATTGTCGGGGTAGCAGGATTCGAACCTGCGACCTCCTGCTCCCAAAGCAGGCGCGATAACCGGGCTACGCTATACCCCGAAAAAATTGGAATGCAAAAGTATACTTTTTTTACAACCACAAATAAAAAGTTAACTTTTTATTTTGCGGAGAGGAAGGGATTCGAACCCCCGGTACCCGTAAAGGCACAACTCCTTAGCAGGGAGCCCCGATCGGCCACTCTGGCACCTCTCCAATATTTTCATAACAACTGAAATGAACTTTTTTTTTGGATTGCAAATGTATACTAATCTATATTTATAGCAAATATTATTAAGTAATTATTTAAACAATATTTTTAGCACTATTTCTCTTATTATTTTTGCCAAATGTTATATTTGCAGACAATTAAATTTAATTATGATTAAAAAATTATTTATAACTCTCTTTGTATCAGTAATATTAGTCTCTTGTGTAAAAAAAAGAGACCTTTCTCAAAATACAGTAATTGCACACATAACTGTTCAACCTGATGGATTGCACCCTTTCAATGACAACTCTGCGATAAGAAGTTATATATTTAACTACACTCAAAAGACACTCATAAAATTAGATATTGAAAGTTTGGAGTACATCCCATCACTTGCTAAAAATATGCCTACTGCTTCTGAAGATAATTTATCATTTCAATATGAAATCAAAAAAGGAGTATTATGGGATGATGGAACAGAACTAAATGCTGAAGATGTTGCATTCTCAGTAAAACTAATGCTTTGTCCGCTTACCAATAATGCACAAATAAGAAGCAATTACACCACTGTAATTAAAAGTATTGAACTGGACCCAAGCAATCCTATGAAATTCATAATGCATGCACAAAATATTCATTGGGATAATAAATTTATTTTTTCAGAATTATTTATTCAGCAAAAAAGTTTGTGGGACCCTAAAAAAATACTAGACAATGTTTCTTTTAAAAATTTATTATCAGAAAATTTTAATGAAACAGAAGAATTACAAAAATGGTTTAACTCATATAATAATGCAGACAATAGCTACAAACCCCAGCTTTTAGTTGGGCTTGGTGCATATCAAGTTACTCAATGGGAAGCAAGCCAGTACATTACTATAGAAAAGAAAAAGAAATGGTGGGGAGGTAATGATTCCTCAGTATATAGCAAAGCCTACCCTGAAAAAATTATTTTTAAAATTATTACAGAAGATGCATCTTCTTATCTTGCACTTAAAAATCAGGAAATTGATGTAACAACTAGAATTGGTACTGTCAAACTAATGAAATTACAAGAACGGGAGTATTTTAATGATAATTACGATTCTGACTTTCTAGATCAATATTCATTTAGTTATATGGGATTAAACATGAAACCCGATGGAATAAAACAAAAACCATTTTTTGTTGATCAAAAAGTAAGAAGAGCTATGGCCTATCTTATTCCAATTGATGAAATTATTGAAGTAATGATGCATGGAAAAGGAAGTAGACAAGCTTCATTAATTTCTCCACTTAAAAGCACTTATAATGACACATTAAAATTAATTCCTTTAGATATTGAAAAAGCAAAAGAGTTACTAACTGAAGCAGGATGGGTAGATACTGATGGAGATAATATCAGAGATAAAATGATTAATGGTGTTAAAACTCCATTCTCTTTTAAATTAAGTTATATGAGTTCACCAATATCAAAAGAAATTGTATTGATGATAAAAGAAAGTATCTATAAGGCCGGAGTTGTTGCTGAGCCTACTCCGATGGATTTTACACTATTTTATAAAAATGCTATGGACCATAACTTTGATGGCATGATGGGTGGTTGGGGAGGGAGCGCATCATACTCAAATCCTATGCAACTATGGCATACTTCATCATGGGTAACAAAAGGATCTAATTTCTGTGGGTTTGGTGATGCTGAAAGTGATGCTTTAATTGAACAAGCAAACCTTACTCTTGATAAGGAGAAACATAATAATGCACTTCTTAAATTACAAGCTAAAGTATATGAAGACCAACCTTATGTTTTCCTTTATGCAACAAAGAGAAAATTCGCAATACACAAAAGATTCAACAATAGAGGAATGTATTTTGAAAAGCCAGGAGTTATGATTCAAAACTTAGAATTAAAAACTGCTTTTTCTTCGAAAAATTTAACAACAACTGACGGGAAATAAAACAAACAACTATGTTCAAATACGCACTCAAACGAATATTAACCTTCATCCCTATGCTAATAGCTATTTCACTATTATCTTTTGTGATTAGTATTAATGCACCTGGAGACCCTGTAGAACGTCTATCTAAAGCAGCAGGAAATGAAGGTTCAGCCGAACAACAATCAGGAGCTTCCAAAAAGATAAAACAAGAACTAAGAAAGAAACTAGGATTAGATTTACCTATTTTTTATTTAAGCGTTACTGATTTAGCTGCTTCTGACACTCTTTACAAAGTACAAGACAAATACCACAAAGCTAACCTTGAAGCACTTACGCATCAAAGTGGGAATTGGCCAGCTGTATCTGAATATTACTTAAGTTTAATTGCTTTACAAAAAGCACATCAGCAAGTTGACGCAAAAGAAATTGTCGCGAACGATACTTCATTATCTTTAAACACTGTGAATGAGGCAACAAATCAATTTGGTTTTGAAATTGGGAGTTTACTTGAAACTTCTGACAAAACATTAGTGCCATTGAAATTTGAAAAGATGAATGGCTTACTCCAAAATCACGTTTTTTTATCCAATTTAAAAGCTCCATTATTTAATGTAAAGCAATCAAGAGAAGACCTGTTCACTAATTCAACAAGATGGAAAACTTATATTCCTACCATTAGTTGGTATGGTGGGAAAAATCAATATCACTTATGGCTATTAGGAAATGGTAAAGATAGAAAGGGATTGTTAAGAGGTGATTTTGGAATTTCCTATATTGATAGTCAACCTATAGAATCTAAAATTTGGCAGAAAGTTGGAATATCATTTTCTTTGTCTATTATCTCAATTTTTTTAGCTTATCTAATTAGTATTCCAATTGGAATTTATTCAGCTTATAAAAAAGATTCCGCAGCAGACAAAGGTATGTCTTTAGTATTATTTGTATTATATTCTATGCCCTCTTTCTTTGTAGCTACATTATTATTATTACAATTTGCTAATCCTGATAACTTGAGTTGGTTTCCAGTTTCTGGGATTCAAGACCCTACAATTTTTGACCCTAACTGGAGCTTATGGATGAAACTAAAACACAGAATGCCATTTTTAATTTTACCAATTATAACGTATACTTACGGTTCGTTTGCTTTTTTAAGCAGAATTATGCGTGTAGGAATGATTGATGTTGTATCGCAAGATTATATCCGTACCGCTCGGGCTAAAGGCTTAGGAGAAGGGAAAGTAATTTTGAAGCATGCACTTAGAAATTCATTATTACCTGTAATTACTGTTTTTGCTGCAATCTTTCCAATGGCAATAGGAGGCAGTATTATTATTGAAGTAATTTTTTCTATTCCAGGAATGGGAGTTGAAGTTTTGAATTCCATACTTAATTATGACTATCCAATGATTATTACAGTATTTACTTTATCCGGATTTTTAACAATGGTTGGTTATTTGGTTGCTGATTTACTTTATGCAGTGGTTGACCCAAGAATTTCATACAAATAGAATTATGCAAAATACAAACGAAAATTTTTCATTTAAAAAATATGCTTGGGCTCAGTTCAAGAAAAATAAAATTGCATTAGTAAGTTTATACTTATTATTGGTATTAGTAATCATTGCTGTTTTTGCTCCTTATATTGCTAATGACAGACCCCTTTTTGCCGAGTATGAAGGCAATACTCTTTATCCTGCTTTTGCTAGTGATACTAGAACTGATTCTATTTATAATGCTGAGGGAGATTTTGTACAAGTATTACAGTACGATATTACAGATTGGAGACAATTGGATTTAACGTCAGTAATATGGACTCCTATTCCTTATTCCCCAGGAAGTATGGACAGATACAATAGAGATTATGCTGCTCCAAGTGGTGAGCAAAGGTTTAAAAATTCAGACGGAGAAATCATTGAAATTCCTTCGAAATTTAGACATAAACTAGGTACGGATGGTATTGGTCGCGACTTAGCTTCTGGCTTAATTCATGGAACAAGAATTTCATTAATGGTTGGGCTAGTTTCCATGGGAATCGCTTCACTTATTGGTATTATTTTAGGGGCATTAGCTGGCTTTTTTGGCGATACTAAACTAAAAATGCCAAGAATAAAATATTGGCTCACAATATTTGGAGTATTTATGGGTTTATTCTATGGTTTTGGACAAAGAAAATATATTTTATCACAAGCTTTTTCTGAAGGTATAGGAGATGGAATGATTGCAATGCTAATTAGTCTTGGCGTTGTTATAGGAATTACTATGCTATTCAGAATTCTAAGTAAGGCTATACAATTCGAATGGTTAAACAAGGAGGTAAGCGTACCAATGGATACTTTTGTTTCAAGAGGAATTGAACTCCTAAATTCTATTCCAAGATTATTGTTGATTATTACCATAACTGCTGTGGTGGAAAGAAGTATTTGGATTGTTATGATTATTATTGGAATAACGGGCTGGACAGGTATTGCTCGTTTTACAAGGGCTGAATTCTTACGTATCCGTTCATTAGAGTTTGTACAAGCTGCTGAATCCCTTGGTTATTCTTCTATCAGAACAATATTCAAACATGCATTACCGAATGCCTTAGCGCCTGTATTTGTAAGTATTGCTTTTGGTATTGCCTCTGCTATTTTAATTGAAAGTGGCCTATCCTTTTTAGGAATTGGAGTGCCTGATGATATTGTTACTTGGGGATCATTACTAAACCTTGGACGTCAAAACTTAGAAGCTTGGTGGCTGATTATATATCCAGGTATGGCAATATTTATAACTA
Organism: Cryomorphaceae bacterium; assembly: GCA_949511925.1. Taxonomy (GTDB): domain Bacteria; phylum Bacteroidota; class Bacteroidia; order Flavobacteriales; family BACL11; genus UWMA-0277. The sequence continues at coordinate 9,913 of CATEYX010000111.1, forward strand.
TTACAATTTATAACATGATTGCTGAGGCATCACGTGATGCTTTGGATCCAAGACTGAAAAGTTAAGCATTCATAAAAAATAGCTAGTGATTTAAGTTTTAGATTGACACAACATTTTTTTTGAGTTAATGAAAATTGAAGTAAACAAAATAGCAACACTCACAGGCCATAAAGACCCAATATACGCTTTAGATAAAGGAATAGCTGAGCATTTGGTTTTCTCTGGTAGTGGGGACAAGGTAATCGCTCAATGGAACTTAAAAACATTTCAATCTGAAAAAATTGCAAGTTTTCCTGCCGTAATATATTCTATTTGTCATATTCCCGAAAAACAATTATTATTAGTAGGAACTTCTGATGGCAATGTTCATGTATTAAATTTAGAAAATAAAGAGAAAATAAAAATTCTAAAAAATCATTCTGCTCAGGTTTTTAACATTAGGTATTCTTTAGAAACCAATTGCATTTATACAGCTGGTGGTGATGGTAATTTTGCAATTTGTTCACTTGACACTTTTGACTTAATTAATATTAGAAAACTATGTAATGAGAAAGTGCGAAACTTTGATTTTAATTATAAAACCTCTGAGATAGCTGTTGCTTCAGGCGATTGCAACATTCGTATTTTTGATAAAAAAAAATTACAAGAAAAAAACAACTTTGTTGGACATCAGCTTTCATCAAACTTTGTGCGCTTTAGTCCTGATGGAAAATTTCTTTTAACAGGTGGTAGAGATGGTTATTTGAACATCTGGCAAGTCAGTGACTATAAAATGATAAAATCAATTCCTGCTCATGAATGGGCTATTTACGATATAGTATACAGTCCAGATTCTAACTTATTGGCTACGGCTAGTCGTGACAAAACATTAAAAATTTGGGATTCGAAAACATTTGAGCTTTTAAAAGTGATTAACAAAGACAATTATGATGGACATCTAAATTCTGTAAATAAGCTAACTTGGAGCACCTATAATAATTATTTAATTTCTGCCGGGGACGATAGAGCTATTATAATTTGGGAAATAAATCCTATTTAATACTCAACCCTAGCATGATGAATATTCACCAATTTCTTCTTAAAAAGTTTTTTAAGTTGTGTAATTTCCTTTAAGGTAATAGCTGCATTTACAAACTGATCCTCTTCAATCTGCTTATTAATTACTCTTTCAATAAGAGCATCAATATTTTCAGCTGTTGGGTTTTTAAGGCTCCTAGCGGAAGCCTCTGCAGAATCAGCCATCATTAAAATAGCCGTTTCCTTAGAATAAGGTTTTGGGCCAGGATAAGTAAAGGCTTTTACATCAATATCTTCTTTTGGAAAATTAGCAATAAACTGCTTATAGAAATACTGAACAGTGGTAGTACCATGGTGAGTACGAATAAAATCAATAAGTTCATCAGGCAAATTATTATCTTTTGCAATTTCAATACCATCCAATACATGGCTAATAATGATTTCAGCACTTTCATCAAACTCAATTTCATCATGAGGGTTCAAATTACTACTTTGATTTTCAATAAAATACATAGGATTTTTCAACTTCCCTACATCATGATACATAGCCCCTGCCCTAGTTAACAAAGCATTTGCTCCTACTTCTAAAGCTCCCATCTCAGCCAAATTAGCTACTTGTAAACTATGCTGAAAAGTACCCGGTGCTTCTTCAGAAAGTCTCCTTAACAATACACTGTTCGTATCAGTAAGCTCCAATAAAGAAACGTCCGAAACCAAAGAGAAAATCTTTTCAAAAAGAAAAATAATTGGGTAAGCAAACAAAGTAAGCGCACCACTAATTGCTAACTGAATTAAAATATTAACATCCAAACTAACAAGGGAACCATCATGAGTTATGGATAAAGAAATATAAATAACAAAATAAACCAATATCACCTTAGCAACCGACATAAACAGCTGTGAGCGTTTATACATCTTTAACACCGAAAGGATCGACACTATTCCTGCAATAAACTGTAAGAACACAAACTCAAAACCATTAGGAACTATAAAGCCAATAATCAATATTGCAATCATGTGAGTAAACAAGGCAATTCTATTATCAAAAAAAGCTTTAAGTATAACAGGACCAATACAAAAAGGAACAATGTATATATAATTAAGATCAAGTGACAACACTAGTGAGGAAATCACTACCATTATTAAAATAACACTAAGTATCATACTTATTTTGGTGGTGTTATTTAACACCTCTACTCTATATTGTTTAATGAATAAAAACAGAATTAATAATGATAAGCCAACTAAAATAATTTGTCCTAGCAACACCAAATAATAAGCCAATAAATTCCATTCTTTTCCTTCATATTTTTGCTTTAATGAAAGTAGTTTTTGATAACGTTCAGTAGTAACTAACTCACCTTTGCTTACAATAATCTGCCCTGCAACAATAAGTCCATACGTACTATTAATATTTTTCAAATCACTCGCTAACATAGCCTCACTTGCTAACTTATCATAAGTGATGTTATGCTCTAAGGAAGAAAGCAAGAGAGGAACTAGAAAACTATATTCTTCATCAGTAAGGTTATCCAGTAAATTAATTTCATTAGCTGATGAACTAATACTTAGGAATTGATCAATTGGTACTTTTTCAGCTATACTCCCTTTTTTTAACAATACATTAAGCTCATTTTTATATTCAAAATCGCCATGCACTTGCACAATTCCCTTTTCATAAATTGCTTTCAATTTATCATACCCAAAAACTGCTAAATTGTACTTTCTTGTGCTATTATCTATGTTTTTTTGCTTAAAAAGATTGAAAAACGTAAATTTATCGTCTTTTTTTACATCTTTATCTTTAACCCATTTTTCTTCAAACTGATTAATATAGTCCTCTGCTTTTAGTTGGAAAATATCTTCATTGTAATTAAAAATTGGTGTGTGTTCTAAACGTATGATTTCTTGTTCAATATTTATTTCATCTACCGATTTTAAGATTGAAAAATCAAAAGGAGCAATAATAGTTTCATGCATCCATGGCTTTCCTTTGGTAAATTCATACTTGAATTTTGCTTGCCTTGGAAAAACATAAATAATAATTGCTAGAGTTAAAAGAAATAAAAAGACACGAAACAATTGCTCATGGTTGTTTCTTATTTTGATAAGTATATTTTTCATAGATGTATTAATATCAGTAGCGAAAATAAGTATAATTTACATAAATTCGCACCAAATCTAAATTCATAAAAAAAACAAATAATGAAAGAAGTTGTAATTGTATCGGCAGTGCGTACCCCTATGGGAAGTTTCGGTGGGAGTTTATCATCAGTATCAGCTACAAAATTAGGAGCTACTGCTATTAAGGGAGCAATAGAAAAAGCAGGTGTAGAAGCATCAGTTATTGATGAAGTTTTTATGGGTAATGTGTTGCAAGCTAACCTAGGACAAGCCCCTGCAAGACAAGCAGCTATGTTTGCTGGAATTTCAGAAAACGTACCTTGTACAACTATCAATAAAGTGTGTTCTTCAGGAATGAAGGCTATTATGATTGCAGCACAATCCATTAAATGTGGAGACAATGATGTTGTAATTGCTGGTGGAATGGAAAATATGTCAAGTGTTCCTCATTATTTTGACAAAGGAAGAACAGGACAAAAATTAGGCGATATGAAACTAATTGATGGTCTTGTAAAAGATGGATTAACGGATGTATACAATAGAGTTCACATGGGAGTTTGTGCCGAAAAATGCGCTACTGAAATGAACTTTACTAGACAAGAACAAGACGCTTTTGCGATTGAATCATATAATAGAAGTACAAACTCATGGGCTACAGGAAAATTTACTAATGAAGTTGTTTCTGTAGAAGTACCACAAAGAAGAGGTGATGCTTTAATAATTACTGAAGATGAAGAATACAAGAATGTGAAAATGGAAAAAATCCCAGCTTTGCGTCCAGTATTTGATAAAGAAGGAACAGTAACTGCTGCCAATGCTTCTACACTAAATGATGGTGCATCTGCCCTAGTATTAATGAGTGCTGAAAAAGCAGCTGAATTAAACTTAACGCCATTAGCAAAAATTGTAAGTTATGCTGATGCTGCACATGAAGCAGAATGGTTTACTACTGCACCTGCAAAAGCATTACCTATTGCTTTAGGTAAAGCAGGATTAGCTACAACTGATGTTGATTACTTTGAGTTAAATGAAGCCTTTTCAGTTGTTGGTTTAGCCAATATGAAAATTTTAGATTTAGATGCAAGTAAAGTAAATGTAAATGGCGGGGCAGTTTCTATTGGTCATCCACTAGGAAGTTCTGGGTCAAGAATTATTGTTACTTTAATAAATGTACTAAAACAAAATGGTGGTAAAATTGGTGCTGCTGGAATTTGTAATGGTGGTGGTGGTGCTTCAGCAATAGTAATTGAATTATTAAATTAGTCATTGATTAATATCTTATAAAAAAAATAAATGCAATACGGGATTTCTAACCTTTCAATCATTCCAATGAGGAATGAGGCTGCTGACCAATCAGAAATGGTAAACCAAATTGTTTTTGGTGAACATTTTAAGATACTGGAGTGCAGAAAGAAATGGAGTAGAATACGCTTAGCACATGACAGCTATGAAGGTTGGATTTGCAACAAACAATGGATAGAAATTCCTGAAGAAGAATATAAGCAATTGGACAAAGATGTTTCCACAATTACTACTGATATTTTGGATATCATAACTAAGAAGCAACATCAACCTATTGTTATTGGAAGCATATTACCTAATTACAAAAGTGGACATGCGCTTATCAATAATGAAATGTATCAGTTTGACGGACTTACTACGCCAGGTTTTGCACAAAAAAAGAAATTAATAGAAAATGCTTTAATGTATCTTAATGCGCCTTACCTATGGGGTGGTCGATCTCCTTTAGGAATTGATTGTTCTGGGTTTACCCAAATGGTTTATCGATTACAAGGAATTAATTTACCAAGAGATGCATACCAGCAAGCTAATGTAGGAACAACATTAAGTTTTGTTGATGAATCAGAACCTGGAGATTTGGCTTTTTTTGATAATAACGAAGGGAAAATTGTTCATGTTGGAATCATCTTAGAGGACAATCACATCATTCATGCATCAGGAAAAGTAAGAATTGATAGAATTGACCAACAAGGAATATTCAATACTGAAATTGGCACTCATACCCATAAGTTAAGATTGATAAAAAGCATTACTTAACATGCAAAATATCCCTTTAGCAGAACGCATTCGCCCAAGAAAACTATCAGAAGTTATTGGACAGAAACATTTAATTGGCGACAAGGGAACACTTAAAACAGCTATAAATAAAAAGCTTATCCCTTCTATGATCCTCTGGGGACCACCTGGAGTTGGAAAAACAACTTTATCTAACCTTATTGCTCAGGAATTAGATCGTCCATTCTACACCTTATCAGCAATTAATTCAGGAGTAAAAGATGTAAGAGAAGTTATTCATAAAGCTTCTTCCCTAGGTTTGTTTGGTAAAAATATTCCTATCCTATTTATTGATGAGATACATAGGTTTAGCAAGGCCCAGCAAGATTCCCTTTTAGGAGCAGTTGAAAAAGGAGTTATTACTTTAATAGGAGCAACTACAGAAAACCCTTCTTTTGAAGTTATTTCAGCCCTACTTTCTCGCTCACAAGTTTATGTTTTAGAATCGTTATCCAAAGATGATTTGCAAGAATTGCTAGAGAGAGCAAAAACAGAAGACGAGGTTTTAAGTAAGCTAAATATAACCTTAAAGGAAACTGAATCCCTAATGCAAATTTCAGGTGGTGATGCTAGGAAATTACTTAATATATTTGAGCTAGTGGTTAGTTCGGTTGACAGCAATGAGATAATAATTACCAATGATTTGGTAGTTGAAAAAGCACAGCAAAATATAGTTCGGTATGATAAAAATGGAGAGCAACATTATGATATTATTTCTGCCTTTATTAAATCAATTAGAGGTAGTGACCCTAATGCAGCTGTCTATTGGCTTGCCAGAATGATTGAAGGAGGTGAAGATGTAAAATTTATTGCAAGAAGGCTCCTTATCTTAGCATCAGAAGATATTGGAAACGCCAACCCTACAGCCTTAGTTATTGCTAATAATTGTTTTCAAGCAGTAAATGTAATTGGTTTCCCTGAAGCAAGAATCACACTTTCGCAAGCTGTAATTTATTTAGCTTGCTCACCAAAAAGTAATTCGGCTTATATGGCAATTAATGAAGCCCAAGCTGAGGTAAGAAACAGTGGAGACCTGTCGATTCCCCTACACTTGCGAAACGCCCCTACCAAGCTAATGAAAGAACTAGGTTACGGAAAAGATTACTTATACTCACACAATAAACCGACTAACAGACAAGAATTTTTACCAGAAGAAATAATTGGAAATTCTTTTTACAAACCTGGAAACAATAGCAAAGAAAATGCATTAAAGGAAGGATTGAAAAACCTTTGGCAAGGAAAGTATAAATATTAAAACTAACTTAATAATAAAAATTACACAATAAAATGAAAAGTGTTTGGGAGAAATTAAAGGAACTATATGATCAGAACCCAACTCTTTTTGGAATTCTATTATTTATTGATATGACAATACTTTATTTTATTATTCAATATATTATTTCATAATGTTATTACGCATATACCCTGAAAACCCAAACCCTAAAGAAATAAAAAAAGTAGTAGACTGCCTGAGAAATGGAGGTCTTATTATTTATCCTACTGATACCGTCTACGGAATTGGTTGTGATGTAAATAATAAAAAAGCTATGGAAAGAGTATGCCGTATAAAAGGTTTAGACCTAAAGAAACATAATCTTGCCTTTGTCTGCTATGACTTAAGTCATATTGCTGCTTTTACTAAGCAATTATCAACCTCAACTTACAAGTTGATGAAAAAAACATTACCCGGCCCTTACACCTTTATTTTGGAAGCCAATAATTCAATTCCTAAGCTATTCAAAAACTCAAAAAAAGAAATTGGAATTCGTATTCCTGACAATAATATCCCTAGGGAAATTGTAAAAGAATTAGGAAACCCAATAGCGACCACATCAGTAAAAGACAAGGACATGCTAATAGAATATAGCACTGAACCTGAGCTAATTTACGAACACTTTAACAAGCTTGTAGATATCGTAATTGATGGTGGTTATGGAGAGGCAATTCCCTCTACTATTGTGGATTGTACAAATGAAACACCTGAAATAATCAGAAAAGGAAAAGGGGATATTACTCCATTTCTGTAATAATTGTTAAAACTTGAGGCAACAATAATTGTACCTGATCATTAACAATTAAAAAATCAGCTAATTCTTCTTTTTCAGCTTGTGACATTTGCTTACTCATCCTACTTTGAATTTGCGCAACTGAACTTCCATCTCGCTTTTTCACTCTTTCAATTCTTAGATTTTCAGGTGCACTTACAGAAACAACTGCATCTAAACCTAAATGGGCACCTGATTCAAATAAAATAGCGGCTTCTTTAATTACTAGTGAGGTAGATTGCTGAGTACACCAATCCTCAAATTTTTGTTTTACTATCGGATGAACCAAAGCGCTTAACTTTGCTAAAGCTTCAGTATTGTTAAATACAATTTTTGCTAATGCATCTTTTTGAAGAACTCCTTTTAAATACATACTTTCTCCGAAAGCTAATTGAACAGCAGCCTTTAAATTTGCATCTTCTACCATGCATTTTTTTGCCTGTTCATCTGCATTAAAAATAGGAATACCCATTTGCTGAAAAATCTTACTGACATAAGTTTTTCCCGCTCCAATACCTCCTGTTAATCCTATTTTTTTCATTTCTTCATTTTACAAGAAAGCTCTTGATATACTGTTTCATACTGTGGTAGTATATTTGGCAAGTCAAAAGTTTTAGCATGTGCTAAAGCATTATTTTTAAATGCATTTAACTTTTCAGTATCCTTTAATAGTTCAATAGTATCATTTGCCATTTTATTCACATCACCAACATCCGACAAATAACCTGTCTTTCCATCAATATTCACTTCCGGCAATCCTCCACTATTAGTTGATATTACAGCCACTTTACTCGCCATTGCTTCCAGGGCAACCAATCCAAAACTCTCAGTCTCAGAAGGCAAAACAAATACATCAGCAATGCAAAGAAATTTTTCTATTACCTTTAGTTTGCCTAAGAATCTTACTTGTTTAGCAATTCCTAACTTTCTGCACAACTGTTCTGCCTTTAATCGTTCGGGACCATCCCCAATCATCAATAATTTTGAGGTAACTTGCTTGTTTACCTTTTCAAAAATCTTTACAACATCTTTAACTCTTTTTACTTTTCTAAAGTTAGAGATATGCACCAAAATTGGCTCTTCTTTTTTTGCAAACTTATCCCGTAATATCTGATTGCAATCTTGATTATACAAACTCATATCAATGAAATTAGGAATTACCTTAATCTCATCCTTAATCTTAAAGTTCAATAAAGTTTCATCTTTTAAATTCTGAGAAACTGCTGTTACCGCATCTGATTGATTAATAGCGTACTCAATTACAGGTTTAAAGGATTTATCCTTACCCAAAAGCGTTATATCCGTACCATGTAAAGTAGTTACAATAGGAATATGAATACCATAAGTCGCTAATATCTGCTTGGCATTTACAGCTGCTGAAGCATGAGGTATTGCATAATGTACATGCAATATATTTAGCTTTTCATGTAAAGCTACATCAACTAACTTGCTGGTAAGATTTAGTTCATAAGGAGCATATTCAAACAAAGGATAGTCAGGGACATTTACCTGATGAAAATATATATTTTCAGAATATAAATCCAAACGAAAAGGCTGATCGTAAGAAATAAAATGAACCTCATGACCTTTATCAGCCAAAGCAATACCCAGTTCAGTAGCTACAACACCGCTTCCCCCATAAGTTGGGTAACAAACAATCCCTATTTTTAAATGTTTAGTCATTTATACTTTTAAAAATTAAGTCCATAATATTGGTACGCACATCCATAGTTAATAGTTTTTTATTTGTTGCATCAGGATGAATTCTATTGGATAAAAATACATAAACAATTTGAGTTTTTGGATCGGCCCAAACTAATGTTCCTGTAAAACCTGAATGACCAAAACCTTCATGATTTGCATTTTCACTTGCAGGACCTCCTTTTTGATCAGCTAAAGCAACCTTATCAAATCCAGCTCCTCTTCTATTTTCATTTTTAGGAAATTGACATTTCGTGAACTCCTCTACTACTTCTTTCGACAAGTATCTTTCGCCAGCATATTCTCCATTTTGCAAATACATTTGCATCAATTTTGCCAAATCATTAGCATTAGAAAAAAGACCTGCATGACCGCCTGCACCACCCTGCATAGCTGCTCCCATATCATGCACATAACCTTTTAACAACTGACTCCTAAACAAAAAATCATCCTCAGTTGGCACTATTCTATCTTCCGCAACCCAACCTAAAGGCAAATAACCTAAGTTCTCCATCCCTAATTTACTGTAAAATTTATCAGCAGCAATAGTATTTATAGCTTTACCATACTTCTTCTCAATAATTTGTTTTAACAAATAATACCCCAAATCAGAATAACGATATTCTTTCTTCTCTAATAATTCTGAAGCAATAATTTGCTGAATTATACTATCAGGATATGAATAATGAAGATAAATATTATCTGCAACTTTAATAGGGAATTCTTTACTAAACTCTTTACTATAAAGCGTATCTCTTAACTGCATTAATCCTGAAACAGAATCCTTAACTAAAGTTTGCTGGTAAAAAGGAATCCAAGGATAAAACCCTGCTTGGTGTGCTAAAATTTCACGAATAATTAAATGTTCCTTATTAGTCGAATCTAATTCCAAATATCTCCCTAACTCATCATCTATATTCAAATCTCCTTCATCCACCATTTGCATTAAAAGCGGGACAGTACTTGCAATTTTAGTAATAGATGCAATATCATATACATCAGAATTTTTTACTTCTATTTTTTTGGCATAGGTGTGATAGCCATAGGATTTATTAAAGAATATTTTACCCTCTTTTGCTATAAGAATCTGACAACCAGGAATTGCTCTTTCAGCAATAGCATTTTCAGCAATACTATCGATTTTGTAGAGTAAATCAGTATTAAAACCTATTTCTTCAGCACTTACATAAGGCATTCTTAATGCTTTAATATTTTTTCCTGAATTTATATCAAAATGCTTAGTAGTTACCGGAATTTTACCGCTCATTCCTATTCCACCAAAAATTGCTTGCGCAACTTGTTCTTGTGCAATCTTAGAATTTTGATACCCTAACAAAAGAGCATCAAAATTATTAGTAAACAAAAAGGAGTTTAAACTATATGGATTCGCAAAAATTGGAACTACTACTTTGGATTGCATAGCAATTGATTGCA
>CATEYX010000112.1 GCA_949511925.1 Cryomorphaceae bacterium
GCTTATGCCGATTTGCATAAAGTGAATTTCACTCACAGTAGTGGACATTATAATATTGGTTTTATACACATGGAGTTAGGGCTTTATGATATAGCTTCTAATAATTTTGCAGATGCTATTTATTCTAATTCTGAATTTTTTGAGGCCTATTATTCCAGAGGGAATTGTTTTGAAACTTTAGGGAATATAGAACAAGCAGAAATAGATTATAAACGAGCAATAGAGATTAATCCTGAATATACTTTTGCTGTGGAAGCTTTAGAGCAATTGCAATCAAAAAACAATAAATACAAAAAATAATGAGTGTACAAGACCAAATTACAAGCGATATAAAAGAGGCTATGAAAGCCAGAAATGTAGATAAACTAGCTGCTCTTAGAGCGGTAAAATCGGCTATCATGTTAGAGGCAACTAAGGATGGGAGTGCAACGGTTTCTGATGAAGTTTCTTTGAAGATTATTGCAAAACTTGTAAAGCAAAGAAAAGATTCTGCTGCAATTTTTGAAGAGCAAAACAGACCTGACTTGGTAGTTGATGAAGTAAATCAATTAGCTTACCTTGAGCCTTATTTGCCATCTCAGATGGGAGAGGAGGAAGTAAGAAAGATTGTTAAAGAAGTTATTGCAAAGGTTGGAGCATCATCACCTGCTGATATGGGAAAATGCATGGGACCTTTAGTGGAAAGATTGAGTGGGAAGGCAGATGGCTCACTAATTTCAAAACTAGTAAAAGAGGAGCTTTCCTAATTAGATTTTGAGATAATAAGTAGGTTTTATAAAAAATAGAGATAATAAAAAAGGCGAACAAATGTTCGCCTTTTCTTTTTTAGCACCAACTAAAAAATTTATTTTATTTTATCCAAAACTGCTTTGAATGCCTCTGGATGATTCATTGCTAAATCAGCTAATACTTTTCTGTTTAGCTCAATTCCGTTAGCATGAATTTTACCCATAAACTGGGAGTAAGACATTCCGTGTAATCTTGTTCCTGCATTAATTCTTGCAATCCATAATGCACGGAAAGTTCTTTTCTTATTTTTTCTATCACGGTATGCATATTGCATTCCTTTTTCTACAGCATTCTTTGCTACTGTATGTACGTTTTTTCTTCTCCCAAAGTATCCTTTGGCAGCTTTTAAAATTTTACCTCTTCTAGCTTTTGCAGCTACTGAATTGACCGATCTTGGCATAGTTTAATGTTTTTTGGTGTATAGTGGCTTTTAATTTTGTGCCCTTGCTTGAACTATATACCTGGTTAATAACCTAATTTTTTTTTTAGATACCTAACTGAAGTTTAACACTTTTTGTATCAGCTTTTGATACAAATCCTGTTTTAGTTAAGTTGTGCTTTTGTTTAGTCTCTTTCTTAGTTAAGATGTGTGACTTAAACGCATGCTTTCTTTTTAGTTTACCAGAACCAGTAAGTTTGAATCTTTTCTTGGCTCCAGCCTTTGTTTTCATTTTTGGCATTGTTTCTTTTTATTTTATTTCTTCTTTTTTGGTGCTATTATCATTATCATTTTCTTTCCATCAAGCTTTGGCATGGTTTCAACTACACCTATATCCTCTAGCGCTTGTGCTAGTCTTAAAAGTAAGATTTGTCCTTTGTCTTTAAAGATGATTGATCTACCTCTAAAGAATACAAATGCTTTTACTTTTGCTCCATCATCTAAAAAACTTTTCGCATGTTTTAATTTAAAATCAAAATCATGTTCTCCAGTGTTTGGTCCAAATCTTAACTCTTTAATAACAACCTTTTGTGCTTTACTTTTGATTGCTTTTTGCTTCTTCTTTTGGTCGTAAATAAACTTCTTATAATCTATTATTTTACAAACTGGTGGTTCAGCTTTCGGAGATATTTCAACTAAATCTAAGTTAAGGTCTCTTGCAGTTTTAAGTGCCTCATCAAGAGAAATAATATTTGGTTCGCCTCCTTCACCTACCATTCTTACGAATGCGGCTGTTATTTCTCTGTTAGTTCGGTGTAGTTTTTTCTCTATTACTCTACCTCTGAATGGTCTCTTTTTTGCGATTGCGTTACCGTTTTAGTTATTAAAAGCTATTAAATTATCTATTTCTTCTGTTATTCTTGTTACAAATCCATCAACCGAAATACTTCCTAAATCCTCACCTCCATGTTTACGAACCGAGATAGTCCCATCATTTTCCTCTCTTTCGCCAACTATAATGATGTAAGGAACTTTTGAAACTTCTGCATCTCTAATCTTTCTTCCGGTAGTTTCAGCCCTATGGTCAATTGGGCCGCAAATATCGTAATTTTTTAATACTTGAGATACTTTTTCGGCATAATCATGAAATTTCTCACTGATAGGTAAAATGATGTACTGATCAGGGGCTAGCCAAAGGGGAAAATTACCTCCACAATGCTCGATTAATACAGCAACAAATCGTTCCATAGAACCGAAAGGAGCTCTGTGAATCATTACTGGCCTATGTTTTTGATTGTCAGCACCCGTGTATTCTAGTTCAAAACGCTCAGGTAAATTGTAGTCAACTTGAATAGTTCCTAATTGCCACTCTCTACCTAAAGCATCTTTGACCATAAAGTCTAACTTAGGACCATAAAATGCGGCTTCACCATATTCTATAACTGTTTCTAATCCTTTTTCAGCAGCTGCTTCAATAATGGCTGATTCTGCTTTTTGCCAGTTTTCATCCGAACCAATGTATTTTGTTTTATTTTCTGGATCTCGCAAAGAGATTTGTGCTTTATAATTCTCAAATCCTAAAGCTTTGAAAACATACAATACCAAGTCAATTACTGACATGAATTCTTGTTTAACTTGGTCAGGACGCACAAATAAATGAGCATCATCTTGAGTAAATCCTCTAACACGAGTTAACCCATGTAATTCTCCTGATTGCTCGTAACGATAAACTGTACCAAATTCTGCAAAACGAACAGGTAAGTCACGGTAAGAATATTGTTTTGATTTGTAAATCTCACAATGGTGAGGGCAATTCATTGGTTTTAGGAAAAATTCCTCTCCTTCATTAGGAGTTTTGATAGGTTGGAAAGAATCCTCTCCATATTTTTCATAATGTCCTGAACAAACATATAAATCCTTATGGCCAATATGTGGTGTAATTACAGGTAAGTAACCTGCCTTAGTTTGTGCTTTTTTAAGGAAGTTTTCCAATTTTTCACGTAGTTGTGCTCCTTTTGGTAACCATAAAGGTAAACCTTGTCCCACTTTTTGGGAAAAAGTAAACAATTCCATTTCCCTTCCTAGTTTTCGGTGGTCACGCTTTTTTGCTTCCTCCAATAATTCTAGGTGTGCAGTAAGTTCTTTTTGCTTTGGGAAGGATACTCCATAAATACGCGTAAGTTGCTTACGGTTTTCATCTCCTCTCCAGTATGCACCTGCAATAGTTAAGAGTTTAATTGCTTTTATTTTTCCGGTAGATGGGATATGCGGTCCTCTACATAAATCAGTAAAATTACCTTGAGTATAGAAAGTAATTGTTCCATCATCCAGCCCTTCTAACAATTCTAATTTGTACTCATCTCCTTTTTCAGTGAAATAAGCAATGGCATCTTCTTTTGAAACCTCCTTTCTGTCAAACGATATTTTCTGAGAAGCCAACTCCTTCATTTTTTGCTCAATTTTTGGTAATTCATCAGAAGAAAGAATACGATCACCTAAATCAATATCATAGTAAAAACCATTATCGATTGCAGGGCCAATTCCTAACTTAACTCCAGGATAAAGTGCCTCCAAAGCCTCTGCCATAATGTGTGCAGAAGAATGCCAAAAACTCATCTTTCCTTGTTTATCATTCCAAGTGTGTAGGGTAAGTGTAGAATCGGTGGTGATAGATCTGTTTGCATCCCAAACTTCTCCATTTACACTAGCCGATAACACATTTCGTGCCAGCCCTTCTGAAATTCCCATAGCAATATCCATTGCGGAAGTTCCACTTTCTACTTGTTTGATACTTCCATCAGGAAGAGTAATGTTAATCATTCGTTTTGTTTTAAAGGTTGCAAATATAGTTAATGATTTTTTATTTTAACTTTGAATAACCCCAGGATTATAAGCCTCTTTTATTGGTGAATTATTAGCTGCTTCAATTCCTATAGAAATTACTTTACGAGTTTCCAATGGGTCAATAATAGCATCTACCCAAAGGCGAGAAGCCCCATAATAAGGAGAGGTTTGTGCATCATATTTATCAGTAATAGTTTTTAAAAGTTTCTTTTCTTTTTTTTCATCCATTTCTTCTCCTTTAGCTTTTAAGGAAGCTTTTTCAATTTGTAATAAAACCTTAGCAGCTTGTGCACCACCCATTACGGCCATTTGAGCTGTTGGCCAACTTACAATTAATCTTGGGTCGTAAGCCTTACCACACATAGCATAATTGCCTGCGCCATAGGAATTACCAATAATAATAGTGAATTTTGGTACTACAGAATTAGCCATAGCATTTACCATTTTGGCACCATCCTTAATAATACCACCATGTTCGGAGCGTGAGCCAACCATAAAGCCAGTAACATCCTGTAAAAACACCAATGGTATTTTCTTTTGGTTGCAATTGGCAATAAATCGAGCTGCTTTGTCAGCAGAATCGGAATAGATAACGCCACCAAATTGCATTTCTCCTTTTTTGGTTTTTATCATTTCTCTTTGGTTGGCAACAATACCCACTGCCCAACCATCCACTCTAGCATATCCGCAAATTATAGTTTGTCCATATCCTTCTTTATATTCTTCAAAATCGGAA
>CATEYX010000113.1 GCA_949511925.1 Cryomorphaceae bacterium
CACAATAAATCAATAAATATATCTTTATGATATTTTTGCCTGTATTCTACTGCCAATTTTAAAGCATGAACCACAGCTTCCACATCATCCCCATTTACATGAAGTACTGGAGATAAAGTTACTTTAGCAACATCCGTACAATAAGTACTTGACCTAGCATCCAAATAATTTGTAGTAAAACCTACCTGATTGTTTACCGCAATATGAATTGTCCCTCCTGTTTGATAGCCATCTAACTGAGCCATTTGAATAACTTCATACACAACCCCTTGCCCAGCAAGAGCTGCATCACCATGTAATAAAATAGGTAATATTTTCTTAACATCACCTGCATACTTAACATCTAACTTTGCTCTTGTAATTCCCTCAACAACAGGATCAACAGCTTCCAAGTGAGAAGGATTAGGCGTTAAATTTAATTTGATGTTATTTCCGTTACTACATTTCTGCATAGAAGTAAAACCTAAATGGTATTTTACATCTCCAGAAATATTATTATCTTCATATAATTTCCCTTCAAATTCTGAGAAAATTTCTTTGTAAGTCTTGTTGAAAATATTAGCCAACACATTTAACCTTCCTCTATGTGACATTCCCATTACAAATTCTTCAACACCCAATTCTGAACTGTGTTCTACTAAAGCATCCAAAGCAGGAATTAAGGATTCTGCTCCTTCCAATGAGAATCGTTTTTGCCCAACAAATTTCTTATGCAAGAAATTTTCAAAAGCAACTGCCTGATTTAATTTATGTAGAATATGCTTTTTTTGGCTTGCTTCAAATTTTGGTGTATTTGAGTTTTTATGCAATCTGTTTTTAATCCATTCTATTTCCTTAGAATCACGAATATACATATACTCCACACCAATAGATTGGCAGTACACTTTTTCCAGATGAGCAATAATCACCTTTAAAGTAGAAGGGCCAATACCTACTTGCTCCCCTGCTTGAAATTCAACTTCTAAATCTGCTTCTTCTAAACCAAAATTTTTAAAATCAAGTGTAGGGGTGTACTTTCTTCTTTCTCGTACAGGATTCGTTTTGGTAAATAAGTGACCACTTTTCCTGTAAGAATCAATCAAATTAATTACCTTAAATTCTTTTTGAAAAACTTGAGGAATATCCTCTTCAGAATACACTTCTTTTGCAAAGTCGAAACCTTGAAAAAAACTACTCCATTCTTCTTCTATACTCTGAGGGTCTTGTACGAATTTATCATACATCTGCTCAATCATTCCAGTATGTAGGGCTCCTAAAAAGGAAAACTTATCCATTATTTATTGGTAAAATTTGATTGCAAAATTATCCATTTTTATTCATATAGGTTGTAAAATACTATTGATTTTCAGGGTTTGAGTAATAATTCTTCATTATCACCTTTTGGAGTTCCCTTTTCACAATCAATTCTGCTAACAATTCTGAAAAAGTAAGTGAAGATATTTGCATTTCTGATTGCACTTTTTCCTCTGATAAATCAATACGATATAGCAGGTTTAAAATTCGTTTAGGATCTTGTTCATTTAATGTATTAACTAGTGTTGATGCAAATGAAAACAATTGCTTATAATCCTGAACAGGCTTTTGAATATCAAAATTTACTCCAATATTCAAAAAATCTTTTTCTAATTGAAAGGTCGTTTCTATCAGAAACTCATTAGCCATAATTGTATCGGTAATTTTTTCTAAATCCACTAAGAAACTCTATCCATCAACAATGCTGAAAAAGCCAGTAAGGGCTCTTTGTTTTCTGAATCTATAGCTGCTAAATTTTCCATTGCCCTTGCATGGTACTCCCTCATCAAATTAGTTGTTAATTCAGGAATCTCTAAGTTAGAAAATATCGATTTTACTGCATCAACCTTCAGCTGAGAAGTATCATTAGTTGAAAAATATTGCTCCAAATTTTGTCTTTGGGTTCCATCCGTTAACGCCAACGCTTTTAGGTATAGGTAGGTTTTTTTATTTGCCATAATATCTCCTCCAACTTGTTTACCAAAAGTTGCAGCATCACCAAAAGCATCTAGCAAATCATCTTTTAACTGAAAAGCGATTCCCAAATCTCTTCCAAAAGCATACAAATGATTTTGTTCTTCTTTAGATGCTCCTGATGTAATTCCGCCAATCTGCAAAGCAGCACCTAACAATACTGCTGTTTTATATTCGATCATTTTTAAGTAATCGGGAATACTAACATCCGATTGAGTTTCGAAATCCATATCCCATTGCTGTCCCTCACACACTTCAATTGCTGCTTTACTAAACACGGCTAATACTTGCTTAACAATCGTATTATCCACTTCAGCCATTAACTGATAAGCTTGCACCAACATAGTATCTCCTGACAAAATAGCAACATTACTATTCCACTTTTCGTGTACCGTTTTCTGCCCTCTTCTTAAAGGAGCATTATCCATAATGTCATCATGTAAAAGGGTAAAATTATGAAAGACTTCAATAGCTAATGCAGGTGAAATTGCTTTCTCAATATTCTTATCAAACAATTGATGTGCCATTAAAACCAAAATTGGGCGCATACGCTTCCCTCCTAAACCAAGAATATAATCTATCGGCTCATATAATAATGATGGGTTCTTTGGATATTCTATTCTATCTAGCTCATCACTAACTAACGCACTTAATTCTTGGATGGATTTCATTATTTTTTTACTAAATTAATCAAATACTCACCATATCCACTTTTCACAAGTGGCTCTGCAATTTCTAGTAATTTTTGGTCATTAATATAACCCATCCTATAAGCAGCTTCCTCAATACAACCAATCTTTCTCCCTTGCCTATCCTCAATAACTTGTACATATTGATTAGCCTGCATTAAGGATTGAAAAGTACCTGTATCCAACCAAGCCGTCCCTCTTCCAAGTACCCTCACATCTAACTCCCCTCTTCTCAAATACTCTTTGTTTACATCAGTAATTTCGTACTCTCCTCTTGCAGAAGGTTTAATATTCTTAGCAATCTCTACAACTGAATTATCATAATAATACAGCCCTGGAATAGCATAATTTGATTTAGGCTTTGCCGGTTTTTCTTCTAGGGATAAAGCCTTAAAATTTTCATCAAAATCAACCACCCCATATCTTTCAGGATCGTTAACATGGTAACCAAATACAATGCCGCCTTTAACATCCTGACAAGAAGTTAAGCTTTGGATTTTCATCTGAAAAATATTATCACCTAATACCAAGCATACATTATCATCACCAATAAATTTTTCACCCAATACAAAGGCTTGTGCTAATCCGTTTGGCACTTCTTGCACCTTATATTCAAAACGACAACCTATGCGACTTCCGTCACCTAATAATTTTTTAAATAATGGCAAATCATGAGGGGTTGAAATAATTAGAATTTCCTTTATACCTGAATATATTAAGGTAGATAAAGGATAATAAATCATGGGTTTATCATAAATAGGCATCATCTGTTTGCTGACAGCTAAAGTTAAGGGATGTAATCGTGTACCTGATCCTCCTGCTAAAATTATTCCTTTCATTTTTAGTTTTATTTTCGTTTTACTTTTAGTTCATCTAATTCAATATCTCCCTCTTCATCAAAAATATCCAACAAAGGTTCCTGAAAAGCCTCATAGTTGATTATCTTTTCCAAAGAAAGTAATAATGCCGGAAGCAACAATAAATTAGATAGCATAGCGAATAATAAAGTAATTGACACTAATAAGCCAAGCGCTATCGTCCCTCCAAAATCAGAAGCAACAAATATAAAGAAACCAAAGAACAATACAACAGAAGTATAAAACATACTCACACTGGTTTCATTTAGGGCAGATAAAACCGATTTTTTGATATTCCAATTATTAACCAATAATTCCTGTCTATATTTAGCTAAGAAGTGAATGGTATCATCCACCGAGATACCAAAAGCAATGGAGAAAACCAAAATAGTGGACGGCTTCAAAGCAATTCCGAAATACCCCATAATAGCACCAGTAAGGAGCAAAGGAATGAGATTAGGAATAATAGAAACAACAACCATTCTAAAAGAGTTAAACATCCATGCCATAAAAATAGAAATCAATATGATTACTAATAATAAACTCAACATTAAGTTCTTAAGTAAAAATTTTGTTCCATTCAAGAAAACAACACTAGAACCTGTTATAGTTACATCATATTTATTAACATCAAATATCTTATTCACCTTAGGCAACAAAGCTTCAAATACACTATCCATTTTAGTTGTCGAAATATCAGCAACTCTTAAACTAATACGGGCTTCCTGTTTTAAAGAATCGATCATTAATATTCCCATATTCATGCTTGCGGTACTATTGTTCAGATAAGATAATATCATTCTTTGCTCCTGAGAGTTTGGTAAAGAATAATAAGCTGAATCTCCATTATAAAAAGCCTGTTTACTAAACTTCACCATATCAACATAGGAGGATGGTTTAGAGAATTCCTTAAAACTAGCAAGCTCCTGACTTAACTGTTCAATCTTGATTAAATTATAGGATTTTAACAAGCCATTTTTCTTCTTAGTATTTACCACAACCTCTAATGGCATTACACCGCCAAAATTACTTTCAAAAAATTTTAAATCCTTGTACAAATCACCTTCTTTAGGTAACTCGTCAGTAATATTTCCTGTTGTTTTAACATTTAAAATACCAAACACACCAAACAAAATAAGAATAGTAGTAACAAAATATATTTGTTTCCTTCTGTACTGAACTAAAAATACTAGGCGTTCCACTAGTCTATTAATCCATATCTTGTCCAAGTGCTTTGTATGCCTATATTTTGGTGGAGAAGCAAAAGAAAAATAAATAGGTATAATAAATAATGAAAGGAAAAATATAAAAATAATATTGACTGATGCAATCAATCCAAATTCTTGTAATGTTTCACTGTTAGTAAGCATAAATGCAGCAAAACCTGAAGCAGTAGTAAGGTTTGTCAATAAGGTGATATTTCCAATCTTCTGCACCATTTTTCTTAATGCATAATCCTTATTTTGAGTTCGCTTAAACTCATTATGAAACTTATTAATTAGAAAGATACAATTTGGAATTCCTATAACAATTAAAACCGGAGGGATAAGAGCCATAAGAACAGAAACCTCATAATCTAATATTGCAATAGTTCCAAAAGAGAAAACTACCCCCAACACCACCACAATCATAGAGGAAAATACTGCCTTAAAAGACCTGAAAAACAAAAATAATATCAAAGAAGTAATAAGTAAAGTAAAAATAATGAATAACGATATTTCATCCTTTATCTTAATAGAATCAACGGTACGAATATAAGGAAGACCCGAATAATGAACCTTAGTTTGAAACTCGTCAGCATAAGCATCTACCAAATCCTTAATGGAAAAAATTAATTTTTCTCTACTTGCTGATTTCATTACAATATTATCTAGAGTAATTAGTAGAGTACTTACCTTATTATCATTAGAATTAATTAGCCCTTTATAAAAGGGCTGTTTGCTGTATTGAGAAAATGCACTATCTAATTGTTCTTGTGTCTTCACGTCATGTGAAAACCAACTTTTCAATACAAATTTCTTATTGGCTGTATCCTTAAAAAGAACAGGAAGATTAGCAAATGAAACAACTTGCGCTACTCCATTAATAATTTCAATATCCTGTGTTACCTTGTCCCACTTTAGCAAATGTTCCAATGTTGATATTAAGCTATCTTCAATAGCAATTACTAAGACATTTTGTTCTCCATACTTTTCTAAAAAACCTTGATAATCCAAACTTATTGGATGGTCGCTAGGTAGTAGTTTAGCCATGCTATAAGAGAGACGAACATCTCTACCCTTCTTAACCATAAAGACAGTTAACCCGGCAATAAGCAGAATAATAATGATTCTTTTTTTTAAGATTAATCTAGAAAGAAATATCCACATAAGGGTAAATAATTTGCGCTAAAATACTTCAATTTTAAAGCTTAAAGCTGAAATATACCAATAAAAAAGGGGCATTTAGCCCCTTTAATTTCTATATTTAGCAATAATTAAACTGTCATTATTTCAACCTCTTTTGCTGAATATACAACATCAATTTTAGCCGAATAGGTATTGGTTAATTCCTGGACAGAAGCCTCTGCATCTCTAACTGCATCTTCTGAAAGACCTTCCTTACCTAATTTTTTCATTTCATCATTTGCTTTTTGTCTGATATTCCTAATACTCACCTTTGCATTTTCAATTTCAACCTTAGCCTGTTTTACCAAATCTTTTCTTCTATCTTCAGTTAAAGGTGGTACATTAATAATTATTCTCTCACCATTATTGGATGGGTTAAATCCTAGATTTGCATCTACAATAGCTTGTTCAATTACAGAAATTAAACTTTTATCAAAAGGTTGAATAGAAATAGTTTGAGAATCAGGAGTTGAAACATTAGCCGCCTGTGCAAGTGGAGTTGAAGCTCCATAATAATCCACCTTTATTGTTCTTAACATTTGCGGATTAGCTTTTCCAGCTCTAATTTTTCCTAATACATTTTCAAGATGAGTAATAGCTTCTAGCATTTGCTCTTTAGTAATGTCCAATTGGAAATTTACATCTTCAGTCATAATAGTCTATATATCAAATTATATTTAAAAATTAACGAGAGTTCCTACATTCTCACCTTTACAAATCTTAGCCAAATTTCCTTCAATATTCATATTGAACACTTTAATTGGCAAATTATTTTCTTGGCAAAGCGTAAAGGCTGTCAAATCCATAATACTTAATTTCTTTTGGAATACTTCATCAAAAGTAATTGTATCATATTTTGTTGCACTTGGATCCTTTTCAGGGTCAGCTGTATAAATGCCATCTACTCTTGTTCCTTTTAAAATAATATCTGCCTCAATTTCAATAGCACGCAAAGCAGCAGCAGTATCTGTAGTGAAATATGGGTTACCTGTTCCTGCTCCGAAAACAACAACTCTTCCTTTTTGCAAGTGACGCATTGCCTTTCTTCTTATATAAGGTTCAGCAACTTGTTCCATTCTTATAGCGGTAAGCAATCTAGTTTCAATATTAATTGATTCTAGAGCTGACTGTAGTGCCATTCCGTTAATAATAGTGGCTAACATACCCATATGGTCTCCCTGCACTCTATCAAAACCTGCACCTTCTGATTGGATTCCTCTATAAATATTTCCGCCACCAATTACTATGGCAAGCTCTACATTTTGCTTGACAATAGCTTGAATTTCATTAGCATAAGCACTCAAAACCTTAGAATCGATACCATACTCTCCATCACCCATTAAAGCCTCGCCACTTAATTTTAAAAGAATTCTCTTGTATTGCATAATCATGTTAAAAATTTCTCAAAGATAAGAAATTACACGCAAGCAAAAGGAAACTGAAGAATGGAATTTATACACAAAAAAAGCCACCCAAAAAGGATGGCTTTAACTATTCAATAAGCTATATTATTAACCTAAAGCTACTCTTTTAAAGCTATTTACCGCTACATCACCAAACGACTTAATGTATTCGGAAACAATTTTATTTTCGTCTTTAATGAAATTTTGATCCAATAAACATTGTTCTTGGTCAAGTGATGTGTTGTCAGAAACAAAACGATCCATTTTTCCAGGTACAATTCTATCCCATATTTTTTCTGGCTTACCTTCAGCTTTTAATTCAGCTTCAATAGCAGCTTTAGCTTCTGCCATTACAGCATCACTTAATTGCGACATGGAAATGTATTGAGGAACATTTTTTAATGTTTTCCCTAATCTTCCTAATTCAATATTATCTTTTTCGATAACCGCTATTCTTGCTTCTGTTTCGTTAGCAACAAACTGAGCATCAAAATCTTTATAAGATAAAGTTGATGCACCCATTGATGCCACTTGCATTGCTAAATCCTTAGATAATACATCTGCATTATCAACTGAATTGTTTAAGCCAACTAAAACTGAAATTTTAGAACCATGAGTATAAGTACCAACATAAGCAGCCTCAACTCTTTCAAAACCTGATATTTCAATTTTTTCACCAATTACACCTGTTTGTTCTGTTAACTTTTCAGCAACAGTCATTCCTCCAAAATCAGCAGCTAAAAATGCATCTTTATCAGAATGATTTAAAGCAATTTCAGCAAAATTATTTGCTAAATCTTTAAATGAATCGTTAATTGCAACAAAATCAGTTTCACAAGCTAAAACAATAGCAACTCCTGCAGTATTATCAGCATTCATTTTAGTAATTGCAATTCCTTCACTTGCATCTCTATCAGCACGCTTTGCTGCTACTTTTTGTCCTTTCTTTCTTAATACGTTAATTGCAGCATCAAAGTCACCATTAGCCTCCACTAATGCGTTTTTACAATCCATCATTCCCGCCCCTGTTTGCTTTCTTAATGTGGCTACATCAGCCGCTTTAATTGCTCCCATTTTTCTTTTCTAAAAAATTAATATTATTTTTCTTCAGCTGTTTTTTTAGCTTTTTCTATAGTCTCTTCTGGATTTTTATCTTTTACAGTATTTTTTTCTTCCAAACCTTCAGCTATTTTTTTAGCTTTTTCTTTCTTCTCTACTGCTTTTTTATCTTGTTCAACGTTTCTTTCTTCCAAACCTTCAGCAATTGCTTTAGTTACAATTGATAAGATACACTCAATTGACTTTGTAGCATCATCATTTCCAGGTATTGGGAAATTAACTTGTGAAGGATTAGTATTTGTATCATTCATTGCAAATGAAAGGATACCTAACTTATTTGATTCAGCTAAAGCAATGTGCTCTTTGTTTGTATCAATAATAAAAACAGCCTCAGGCATTCTTGTCATTTTTACAATAGAACCTAAGTTAAGGTCTAACTTTGCTCTTTGTCTGTCAATTTGCAATCTTTCTCTTTTTGATAATGAATCAAATGTACCATTCTCTTTCATTTTATCAATTATTTGCATTTTCTTGATTGACTTACGAATAGTAGCAAAGTTGGTTAATAAACCACCAGGCCATCTTTCAGTAATATAAGGCATATTTAAAGCTTCAGCAGCTTCAGCAACTAAACCTTTAGCTTGCTTTTTAGTAGCAACAAACAAAATCTTTTTTCCTGATATTGCAATTTGTTTCATTGCAGCAGCTGCATCTTCCACCATTGCTACAGTTTTATTCAAATCAATGATATGAATACCATTCTTCTCCATAAATACATAAGGAGCCATTGCTGGGTTGTACTTTTTCTTAAGGTGTCCAAAGTGTACACCTGCGTCTAATAATTCTTTGAAATTTGTTCTTGACATGTTTACGTTCTTTTTTTCGTTAAGCAACTGCTCGGTAGAAGTTATTCACTTGTCCCAGCAGTTTAGATGCTAAACATTTATTAATAATTGATTGATTCTATCTTTTAACCCACTGGAATTTCTTCCTTGCTTTTTTCTGACCAGGTTTCTTACGCTCTACAACTCTTGCATCTCTTGTAAGCATTCCTTCTGGCTTTAGTGCAACTCTATTTTCAGGATCTAATTTACAAAGTGCTCTTGAAATTGCTAAGCGAATAGCTTCAGATTGGCCAGTAGTACCTCCTCCATTTACATTTGCCTTAACATCAAACTTTCCAGCAAGATCAGCAATGTTGAATGGCTGTTCTAACTTAAACTGCATAGTATCAACAGGAAAATACTCTTTAAAGTCTTTGCCGTTTACAGTAATATTTCCTTTTCCTTCTGACATGTAGATTCTAGCAACAGATGCTTTTCTTCTACCAATTGTGTGAATTATCTCCATGATTATTTTAAGTCGTTTAAGTTTAGATTTGTTGGTTTCTGAGCTTCTTGATCATGCTCAGCACCTGAGTAAATATAACAGTTTTTCAAGATAGCTGCTCCTAATTTATTTTTAGGCAACATTCCTTTAACTGCATGTTTCACTACTGATGTTTCGTCTTTTGCTAACATCGCACTAGGCGAAATTCTTTTTTGCCCACCAGGGTAACCTGTGTGAGAAAAGATTCTTCTATCTTCCATTTTATTTCCTGTCATCACAATTTTCCCTGCATTAATTACGATAACGTAATCACCACAATCTGCATGAGGAGTAAAATTTGTTTTGTATTTTCCTCTTAAAATTTTAGCAATTTTTGATGCCATTCTTCCAAGAATTTGACCTTCAGCATCAACGACAAACCATACTTTGTTTGCTGTTTCTTTGTTTGCTGATAATGTTTTGTAACTTAATGTATCCACTGTATATAATGTTTATTTAGTCCTTATTAAAAGGGTTGCAAAATTACACTTTTTTACTATTCTGCAAAGTATTATCAACTATTATTGTTTATAACCTTTATATAACTCCTAATTCCGTTCCAATTTTAGTAAACGCAGC
>CATEYX010000114.1 GCA_949511925.1 Cryomorphaceae bacterium
ACTACAATTTTTTGCATCTCTGCATCTGATGATTTGGAGCCAATAGTATTTATTTCTCTACCAATTTCTTGACCTATAAAGCCCAACTTTTTCCCATTAGGAGCATCTGCTTTCATAGTTTTAATAAAATACAAAAGATGAGCATCTAAGCGCACTTGTTCTTCAGTAATATCTTGTTTTTCTAAATAGTAGATTAGCTCTTGCTCAAATCTATTTTCATCAATATTCTTAGTGTCAATATCAGCTAATTTATCAGCTAAACTTTTCTTTACTTTTTCAATTCTTGCTTTTGCAAAAGGGGAAATATCAACCAATAAAGCAGATAGTTTATTAATTCTTGCAGTAATGTCGGCTTCTAATTTTTCACCTTCATCTAATCGGAATTGCAATATATTTTCTATGGCAATATCAATTCCTTTTTCTATTTCTTCCCACTCATTTTTATCTGTTTTATCTTCTCCCTTTATCATTGCCTCAGGCATTTTCAATAAAGTTGGGATAATATCCGTCTCAAATGATTTCATGCTAAAGGCCGAATAATAAAATGACCACAAAGCATTATAATTTGCTCCTAATTCTTTTCTAACCTCTAGTATTTGTTGATGATACTCTTTTATCAAGTCTTTATTTACAGTATATTTAACATTGGAGTCAGAAGATTCTCTCCAAATAGACAATTCAATTTTACCTCTCTGTAATTTTTCAGAAAGTAGTTTTCTTAGTCCTATTTCTTTATCTCTATAAATAGAAGACATCTTAACATTAGCGTCAATTTGTTTTGAATTAAGCGACCTTACTTCAATAGTAAAGTTAGCATTTATTAGGTTTAGTTCGGCTTTTCCATAGCCAGTCATTGATTGAATCATTAGAAAATATTTTTTGCAAATTTAAGAAAGTTTATTCTTCCTGTCCTTTAAGGGGCTAACACTTACTAAGTACACTCCAATAAAAATAATACTTGCCGAAATAATTTTCATCTCATCCAAGGTGTCAGAATTCATAAATATCGCAAAAAAAGTAGCAAGTACAGGTTGGGTGTAGATATAAATACTTACGGTTGAAGGGTTAAGTTGTTTTAAAGCAGAAGAATTGAGCAAATAAGCAACAACAGTAGTACAGACAACTACAAAAGCAACTTCCCACATAATTTTTGGAGGAAAACTAGACCATTCAACAGCCAATAATTCGCTATATCCAAAAGGTAATACATACAAAAACCCAAAACTAAACACATAAAACATAACGGTAATAGGATGGTATTTTTGCATTAATGGCTTTACCAATACCAAGTACAAACCATAACTTATTGCATTAATAAATACAAAGCTATTGCCTAGCAAAAAGTCAGCATTCCCACTCAAACTCCCTCCGTTTAGTATTAATGCAGAAGCCCCTAACAATCCTAATGCTATCCCAATTCCTTTTCTGATATTTAGCTTTTCATGTAAAATAACGGCTGACATTATGATTACTAGCACAGGATTAGAAGTCATAATAATTGCAGCATTAATTGGGGTGGTAATATTTAACCCTTTAAAAAAAAATAACTGATTAATGGCCACGCCAAAAATTCCACATATTGCTAAACGAATAATGTCTTTACTATCTACCTTTTGCTTTACAAACAGAAAGTACATAATTGAAAATAAAGTCACCGCTCCTATTACTCTTAATAATATAAAGCCTGATGGCTGAATAAAATCAGGCATTACATCTTTTGCAAAAGTGTAATTAATAGCATAAATCAAGTTCGCTAAAAACAAAGAAATATGGGCTAAGCTAGTCTTACTCAAAAGAGATTATTTTTAGCAAAAGTAAAATTAATTACTCCAACATTTAATACATTTGCTAAGATAAATAAATCCTAAATAAGAAATTTGAAATTAACAACCAATACTATAGATAAGTCTCAAGTTCAAAAGGCCGCACTCATAACAGGTACGGGTGGCGGTATTGGTAAAGCTACAGCTGAACTTTTATTAAAAGAAGGTTATCTCGTTTTTGGATATTCCAGAACAAATAAAATTAACCATCCTAATTTTACCTTTACACCTATTGACTTAAGCGACCTTGCACAAATTAATGATTTAGCCTTACCTATTATTAGTTCGGTTAATGTGCTACTAATAAATAATGCAGCAACTATAGGCAGTATTGTTCCTTTTGATAAAAAAGAAAATAGCGATATAATAAATGAGTATAACCTGAACTTAGTAAGCCCGACTATACTATGCAGAAAATTCATTACTAATTATACTGATCAAAAAAAACTACTTATTAATATAGGCTCTGGGGCAGCTAACAGCCCTATTCCTTCTTGGAGTACCTATTGTGCAACTAAAGCAGCACTAGATATGCTTACGCAGGTTATTGCTGAAGAAAATCATAAAAACTTAAGAGTATTTTCCGTTCACCCCGGAATAGTAGATACTAATATGCAAAAAACTATACGGGGGACTGAAGAGCATTTATTCCCATTATTAAGCAAATTTACAGCCTACTATTCCAAAAATGAGCTAGAAACAACCACTATTGCTGCTCAAAAGCTCTATCATATTATACAAAATTCTAACGAATTCACCAAGAATATACTCTCAATTCGTGATGTTAATTTAAAATAGCCCATTTCTTCTCTTTCTATTGTCATTCAATACTTTACTTACTGATTTTTAGTAAGTTATATTGAATTGTAATTCTTAACAAGTTTATGTTTAAAACCATAGGTATTCCAATAGCAAATACTCATTCAAAAACTACCTAAATCATTGTATATCAGTTATTTAAAACCAAACCTAATTATTAAAAATAGAAATTACCTAAAAAGGTTATTCTAAAAGAAGAATTGGTAAAACATTCAAAACAAATCAATTATGTTCTAAGTTTGGCATCAGTATTAATTAAATTATTTTAAATTATGGACAATGTATTTAAGTATTTCAATGGCTTTTTTAAAGGCTTAACAGGTTTAATCATGACAGTTTTAGGTCTTGGTATAGCAGTAGAAATCCTTTTCGGAGGAGGTTCAATGTTTGGTATGACTGTTATTGATAATGTGATGGCAGTAATTAACGGACTTGGCGGTGCAGGATTTGCAGGTTTAGTTGGATTATGTGTTTTATTTTCACTTTTAACAGCTAAGTAAGAATAATTAGATGTATAATAAAATAGCCCTACTTAACCGTAGGGCTATTTTACTTTAAAAACTTATATTTGACCACATCAAAACAATAAGATGAAAAAATTATTTACTAAAATAAACCAAAGCATAGTCGACTTTACTGCAACCGCACTTACCTTTTTATGTTTAGGAGTTGTTATTCAACTCCTTTTAGGAGAAAAGATATTAGGTTGGGATCCTGTTGGAAACATCCAAGAGGCAGGCCCTTCTTTTATTGGGGTTATTGCACTTGTTGTTTTATACTTGCTATTTATTGAAAAGAAAGCTCGGTAGTTTAATGAGCTTCAAGCCAATTTATTCCTTCACCAATATCCACTGTTAAGGGAACTTCTAAGGTTATAGCTTGCTCCATCTTCTCTTTTACTAAGACTTTTAAGTCTTCTGCTTCATCTATATGCATATCAAAAACCAATTCATCATGTACTTGCAATAACATTTTTGATTGCATTCCTCTCTTGTCCATCTCTGATTGCACATCTATCATTGCTTTTTTTACAATATCAGCAGCAGATCCTTGTATAGGCGCATTAATTGCATTGCGTTCAGCCCCTGCACGCATCACTGCATTTCTAGAATTAATTTCTCTTAAGTATCTTCTTCTACCCATTACGGTTTCCACATATTCCTTTTCCCGTGCTTGCGCAATTGACCAGTCCATGTACTCCTTTACCTTAGGAAACTCTTCAAAATAGTTATCAATTATCTCTTTAGCTTCTGTTCTGGAAACACCTATATTTTGTGATAATCCAAAAGCCGAAATTCCATATATAATCCCAAAATTAACGGACTTGGCATTCGAACGCATAGTCCTATCTACTTCTTCTACGGGCACTTTATATACCTTAGCTGCTGTAGCGGAATGGATATCTACTCCATTATTAAAAGCGGTAAGCATCCCCTGATCCCTACTTAAAGAAGCCATAATTCTCAATTCAATCTGAGAGTAATCAGCTGCCATTAAAATATAATTTTCATCTCTAGGAATAAAAGCTTCACGAACTTTCATCCCTCTCTTTGTTCGTATTGGAATATTCTGCAAATTAGGATTTACGGACGACAAACGACCTGTTGCAGCAACTGACTGATTAAAAGTAGTATGTATTCTATTCGTGTCTTTATTCACTAACAAAGGCAAAGCATCAACATATGTAGAAACCAATTTCTTAATCGCTCTAAATGTTAAAATTGCATCAATAATAGGGTGCTCATCTTTCAATTTAAGCAAAGTTTCTTCTGAAGTAGAATACTGACCAGATTTTGTTTTTTTAGGCTTTTTAACCAATTCAATTTTTTCAAACAAAATCTCTCCCAGCTGTTTTGGTGAAGCAATATTAAATTCCTGTTCTGCTAACTCATATATTAAAGCAGTCTGAGTTATTAATTCTTCAGTAAGTGTCTTACTATAATTATCCAACATATCTACATCCAGAGCAATTCCCTCATTCTCTATTTTGGCTAGCACAACACTCAATGGCATCTCTATAGTTTCAAACAAATTGAGCACTCCAATCTCTTTCATTTCTTGTTTTAAAATATCTGCTAACTGAAAAATAATACTTGCTCTTTCTGATGAAAAATCAACAATATTGGCTGGCTCTAAAGCAGAAAACAATAATTTATTTTTACCTTTTCCTAATAAATCCACTTCATCAAGTATCTTTTTCCCTAAATAATTTTCAGCAACCAACTCAATGCTATGTCGCATATCAGGGTGTAGTAAATAATGCGCCACTTCCACATCAAACAAGCTACCTGAAATTACTAATCCTTCACTTGTAAGTACTTTGATCGCAAACTTTAGATCAAACCCTACCTTCTCAATATTTTTATCTTCAAAAACGACTTTGAATATTTCCAAATTTTTTAATGAGAAGGGAATGTAAAAACCTTCACTTTCGTTATAAACAAAACTAATCCCAACAATCTTAGTTGTTAAAGCATCCTTAGTGTCTGTAATCAATTGGAAAGCAAATCTGCCTGATTCAATAATAGTATTTACTAAACTAGTTAACTTGCTTTCTTCAGTAATTAACTCATAATTACTTATTACACTTTCTTTTTGAACAACCTCTACCTGCGGAGCAAACAAATCGAATTGACTACTAGGATTTACTTTTACTTCTGCTTTTAGAGCTGGACTTTCTACTACTTGCTTTTGAGTTGAAGAAGTGCCTAATATTCTTTGTAATAAATTTCGGAATTCTAATTCTTCAAATAAATCTGTAATTTTTTGTTCATCTTTAGGAACCAAAAGCATATCCTCAGCATCAAAATTAATAGGGACATCCGTAATAATGGTAACCAACTTTTTACAAAGCAGTCCGATTTCTTCTGATGCCTCAACATTCTCCT
This sequence comes from Cryomorphaceae bacterium, assembly GCA_949511925.1. Taxonomy (GTDB): domain Bacteria; phylum Bacteroidota; class Bacteroidia; order Flavobacteriales; family BACL11; genus UWMA-0277. The sequence continues at coordinate 5,531 of CATEYX010000114.1, forward strand.
TCATTTTTCCTTTAAGCTCATGAGAATTCGCAAAAAGCCCCTCCATTGAATCGTATTGTTTAATAAATTTCTGAGCCGACTTTTTTCCTATTCCAGGAATCCCCGGTATATTGTCAGCTGAATCCCCCATCATCCCTAAGTAATCAATCACCTGATCCACCCTTTGAATATCAAACTTTTCCAACACTTCAGGAATTCCCCAAATTGTGGTGGGCTGCCATTTAGTACCTGGTCGGTACATAAATATATTATCTGAAACCAACTGAGCAAAATCCTTATCGGAAGTCATCATATATATTTGGAAGCCTTCATGTTCAGCTTTTTTAGCCAAAGTACCAATTACATCATCCGCCTCAAAACCATCAACAAATAACTTAGGAATATTGTAGGCCTCAAGTAATGTATCAATATACGGAAGGGCATCACGCAAGCCATCAGGCATTGCTTCTCTATGCGCCTTGTATTCAGGGAATTCAATATGTCGTTCTGTAGGTTTCTTAGTGTCAAAAACGACAGCTATATGTGTTGGCTTCTCCTTTCTAATAACTTCATTTAAGGTATTCACAAAACCAAAAACAGCAGAGGTATCAAGCCCTTTAGAATTTATTCGTGGGTTCTTAGCAAATGCAAAATAAGCCCTATATATTAAGGCAAATGCATCTAAAAGGAAGAGTTTTTTTTCAGCTTTCATATTCTCAAAAATACAATTTTATAGTTGAATCAATTTGTAATTTATTACTTTTATTGCGTTAATTTTAAGCTTATGAATACAACAGAAAAAAAGAAAATTCTATCCACATTAT
>CATEYX010000115.1 GCA_949511925.1 Cryomorphaceae bacterium
CAAAATGCAGCTGGTTGTCTGATTGATCCACCAGTATCACTCCCTAATGTAGCTAAACAAAGCCCTGCTGCAACTGCAGCTGCCGAACCACCTGAACTTCCTCCTGCTACTTTTGTATTGTCTAGTGGGTTTTTTACAGTTCCGTATATTGTGTTTTCATTAGCTGAACCCATTGCAAACTCATCACAATTAAGTCTACCAATAATTATCGCATCTTCATCTAATAATCTGTCAATAACGGTTGCGCTAAATAAGGATTCAAAACCATCTAAAATTTTGGAAGAAGCTGAAACTTTATGACTCTTATAGCAAAGGTTATCTTTTATTCCAATAACCATTCCTGCCAATTTACCAGCAGTGCCATTTTTTAATTTTTTATCCACAGCTAAAGCCTGACTCAAAGCCTCATCAGTATATACCTGAATAAAAGCATTTAAGTGATTATGCTCTTCAATTTTTTGCAGATAAGAATTGGTTATTTCAACACAAGTAGTTAACTGGTTTGAAAGCGCGCTTTGCACTTGTTTAAAGGAACTGAAAGTTGTCAAATTAAATAAATTTAGTCTTCTTTATTATCTAACTCTTTCTCGACTTCATTCTTTCCTTTTTTAAACTCACTAATACCCTTGCCAAGACCTTTCATGAGTTCAGGAATTTTTTTCCCACCAAATAAAAGTAAAATAGCAAGAGCAGCAATTATAAATCCTGGATCAGCAAAGCCAAATAATAATATTAATTTCATAGTTTTAATTGTTAAATTGAATATGCAAATCTATGCATTTTGATTTAATAAGCCTTAAATAACCATTTAGAAGGGTCTTGTTTATCATAACCTTTCCAAATCTCAAAATGAAGTTCAGTTTTTTCCTCTATTTCCTGAGTAAAAACTATTCCCATCTTCTCCTTAGCCATCAACTTATCGCCCACCTTCACACTAACCTCTTTTAGCCCTGAATAGACACTAAAATATTCTCCATGATTTAGCAAAATTGCTTTTCCCTCTCCTTTAATGAAAAATATTCTACTAACGGTTCCATCAAAAACAGCTCTGATATTCATATTTTCATCTGTTACAATATCAATTCCGTTATTGAATGTTTCAATTCCAGCAAGAACAGAATGCTTTTGCTTACCATAACCTTGTATAATTACTCCCTTTTCCAATGGCCAAGGTAATTTTCCTTTATTATTATTAAAGTCTGATGACAAAGCCATTGCTTCTGGAGTTAGTGCAAAACCCTTATTTCTCTTTTCAGCCTCTTCTCTTGATTTACGAATTTCTTCAGCAATTATCTTGCGAATTTCATCATCCAATGCCTTTGCTCTTTTTTGTTTATCCTTTAGTTGTTTCTTAAATAATTTTTCTGATTTACTTAACTTATTAACCAATTCTTGCTTTTCTTGTTTCGTGCCTCCAATAGAAATTAGCTCTTGTTTTTTAGCACCAATTAAATTCATTTTTGAGGCTGACTCCAAAACAAGTTGATTGTTTTTATTGGTTAAAACACCCTCCTTAATGGCTAAGTTTTTTTGACTTTCAATAATTTTAACAACCTGATTCTTACGAAAAGAAGCGTATTGCTTTAAATACACCATTCGCTTATAGGCCTGATTAAAATCTTCAGAAGAAATAATAAATATCAAATCATTGCGATTCCCCTTTTCTTTAAAACACGCAAAAATCATCTTAGCATATTCACTTTTTAACAAAACAAGTTCTTGCTGCTCATCAAGAATTGATTGCTGAGTTTCAATAATAGAGCGTTCCGTTTTTCTAATTTGCTTACCTAATAAACTTATCTCAATATTCAAGGTCTTCAATAAGCTTTCTTTATTACTAATTTGCATATCCAACACCCGCAAATAACTTAAGGATTTGCTTTTATTTGCCTTAGTTTTATTTAATAAATTAGTGGTATAACTTATCTCTTTTTCTATAGTTGACTTCTGCTTTTTAAGTTCGTCCTTAGTTTGCGAAAAAACTGACAAACTCAAGAAAATCCCGAAAAATAAAAAAATATATTTATTTAGCCTCAACATAAGAACTTGGTATTTTAAAAGGCGTTTGCTGCTGCTGGTCAAAAACTACTTTGGAATAGTTTAGTTTTAGATTAAGGTCATTTTCAGAAGATGATTTTACTATAAGTTCTAACTGTTCTGGGAAATCATTCTCAAAACTAAAGTTGCTATAAGTATAAATTAAACTATTTTCTTTATCAATTAGAACCCCTTGCCTTATTCTGTAAAAATTAGAAATAGTATAAATATAATCTTGTGTGCTTAACATGAAATCATTATTAATCCTATCAAAAGAATATTTCTTCTTTAAAATTTTAGGATTAGCTATTATCATTTGCTGTATTTCGTTAAAAGCAATATCTGTTTTTATTATTTTAGAAATGTGAGCGATTGGTTTTACAAAATAAGTCTTGTTTGCCCGATTGATATAATATACCGAATCCTTAGTTAGTACTGCTCTAAACAGTTCAATACCAAAAGGTGCGGCAACAGAGGCCCAAATAAGACTATCCTTTCTAACTCTAATTGAAATTCCTAATGAAACTTCATTACCCTTTTCAAGCATTAACCTTACCCTTCCTTTTAAAGCCAACCACTCAGGAGAATTATTCTTTAGATTTACCTTTGAAATTAATTCTTTTGCATTTTTTGGAGGTATATAAAAATCAACCTCAGCCACATTTTTAGTAACACAGGATGATGCAAACACAATACAAAAAAAATATAGTGCTATCCTATTCATACAACTTACCATCTTCTATTTTTTTATCTAAAAACTTACTTGCTTCTCCTATTTTTTTTGCTTTTTTCCATTCAATAATCGCATCTTCAACATTCCCTAATTGATATAAAATATCGCCATAATGCTCTACAACAACAGCACTCATATCACTTCCGTTAGCTAATGATTTTTGCATCCAAATTTTTGCTTGTTCATAATCTGCTAACTCATACAAAATCCAAGCATAAGTATCCTGATAAGTGCCATTATCTATCTCCAACTCATTGCACTTGTACGACATTTTTTTTGCTTTCTCTAACTTTATCTTTCTAATAGAAAGGTAGTATGCATAATTGTTAAGGATTAAAACATTATTGGAATCGATTTCAAGTGACTTTTCATAATACTCATCAGATAATTTATGCGCTTTAATTGCATGGTAAGAATCAGCCAATGAAGAATAAAATTCTAGTAATAACATGTTATTATCCAAAATAAATTCAACTCCCATATTTAAAGAATTGATAGCCTGATCGTAATTTTTAAACCATTTATTAGCAACTCCATTAAAATAATAAAATAAGGGGTCAGTTGAAAAATAAGTTAGTGCCTCTTCACTTGTTTTAAGCATTTCCTCAAAATCACTCTGTTCTGCCTGAATAAATAAAACTTGATTCCAAACCTGACTTTTAGTTTTATCCTTTTCCAAAACAATTAAATACTGCTCTTTGGCTTCAGTAAAACGATTATCAGTGTAAAGAATATCGGCATAAACAGCATTAGGCTTTACTTCATTAGGGTGCGATTCAATTAACAGTTTTGCTAAAGTATAAGCCTGCTCTTTCATAATATTGTTTACAGCAAGCAATTGAAAGTAAGATGCAAGAATACTTACCTTAATATCAACACCTAATTTTCTGCTTTTAAAAGCTAATTTTAACTCTTCAAAAGATTTCATGTTATCCCCTTTATCACGATAATAATCAGCTAAGGTTAAATGAATTCGTCCATTTTCAGGTGCAATAATTGCTAATTGCTTAAAAATATCAAATGCTTTTTCTTTTTCATCATTCAATAAATATACTTCTGATAAAATCTCTAAAGCTTCAATTTCATTTGGAAATTTTTCTAATAAATTTTGCAACTCCTTTATTGCATATTTCCTTTTATCCAATTGCATGTACAGCTTATGCTTCTGCATGGAAACCATCTTATCTATTCCCCTTATTTGCTCTAAATCATCATAAACCTCAATCGCTTTCAAAAAATCCTTATCATAAATATATATGTCGGATAACAGAAAGTACAATTCTCTGTTTCCAGGCTCTTTTAGCAATAGCTTTTTATACTCAATTGCTGCTGACTTAAAATTCTGATTAGCAAATAAAACTTCAGCATAATTCAGCTGATACCATCTGTTATCTCCATCTAATCCTGTAGCAATTTTAGCTTGTTCAACTGCTAAATCAAAATTTCCTAAACCCTTATTTATTAGTGCTGACTCATAAAATGGAACTGCTTGTTTATCATCCATTTTTATGCACTTTTTAAACTGCTCCAAAGCCTCTACATAATTCTCTAAAGATTTTTCCTTTAAAGCATTAAATAAGTGAGTATTAAACATGAAAATATTTTTTTCTATCTCCTGTTTAACATCCTTATTGTTTTTATTTTTCCCTTCAGGGTAAAAGGATTTCCATTGTGCAAAAACCTGCACATTCAATAGACACAATATAATTATTATTCCCTTTTTCATCATTATTTAACTTCTGAAAAATCACCAATACTTACTTCTTGAATAATGTTGTTTCCGTTAAAAGTGACTTTATTTCCAATCATGGAATTATTCAATTTTGCATCAATAATTGAACTTTCATTTTGAATTATTGTTTTGCTAATAGCGCTATTACTAATTATAGTATTGTTACCAACGGCAACATGAGGGCCTATTCTAGCATTCTTAATCACAACATTATCTCCAATAAAACAAGGTGCAATTATTTCAGAATTATCAATTAGAGCAGTGGCTGAAATTATATTTCCATTGTGCTCTAATACTCTTTCATTCGTGTAAATAGTTGCGTCTTTATTTCCACAATCCAACCATTCATTTACTTCTCCCGGAGAGAATTTAGTTCCTTTATTTTTCATGTTCTCCAAGGCATTTGTTAACTGATATTCACCTTTATCTTTAATGTCATTGTCTAACAAATACTGTAATTCATTTTTTAAATATTCACCATCATTAAAATAATAGATTCCAATAATCGCCAAGTCAGAAACAAAAGTATCGGGCTTTTCTACAAAGTCGGTAATTATATTTTCATCATTGAGTTTTACCACTCCAAATGCTGATGGATCATCAATTTGGCTTACCCAAATAATACCATCTTTACTACTATCTAAAGTAAAATCAGCTTTGAATAAAGTATCAGCAAAAGCAACTACACAATTCCCTTCTAAGGATTCTTGTGCGCATAAAATTGCATGAGCTGTTCCTAAGGGTTTGTCTTGATAATAGATACTTCCTTTTGCTCCTAAGCCTTCAGCAATATTAACTAAATTATCTTCTACTTCTTTTCCAAAATCACCAATAATAAATGCAATTTCATCAACTTCCTTTCCGCATACTTTTACAATATCTTCTACTAATCTTTGTACAATTGGCTTTCCTGCAATTGGAATTAACGGTTTAGGGATAGTTAATGTGTGTGGTCTTAATCGGGAACCTCTCCCAGCCATTGGAACTATAATTTTCATATCTTATTATTTTTTATTTTACACCAGTGCTACCAAAACCGCCAGAACCTCTTTCTGAATTTTCTAATATTTCAACTTCTATCCACTGTGCCTGTTCGTGTTTAGCAATTACCATTTGAGCAATACGCTGACCATCCTCAATTATAAATTCTTCAGCTGATAAATTTACCAGAATCACAGCTACCTCTCCTCTATAATCAGCATCAATTGTACCAGGTGAATTTAGTACAGTAATTCCATTTTTAAATGCTAAGCCACTTCTAGGGCGAACTTGCGCTTCAAAGCCTACAGGTAGCTCCATAAAAATTCCTGTCTTGACAATTGTTCTTGCTAATGGCTTTAAAGAGATTGACTCGTCAATATTTGCTCTTAAATCCATTCCTGCGGAAGCAAATGTAGAATAGTGAGGCAATGCATGCTTTGATTTATTGATAACTTTTACATTCATAATTTTAATGCTAATTTGGGTTTTTCTAAACGATAGACAAATATGACAAATCCTAATAAGAATAAGGAATTAATCCACATATTTAAATTAGTGAAATAAATACAGAAATAGATGCAAAGCATACCAAACAAATACAAAGCAATTCTTTTTACTTGATAAGGAACAGAAAAGTGTCTTTTACCTAAATAATAAGAAGCAACAGTCATACTAAAATAACAAACTAAAGTAGCCCAAGCACAGCCAACAAAACCAAGTACAGGAATAAGAGTAAGGTTAAGGGAGAGCGTAATAATTGCACCAAAAATAGAAAGATAAGCACCATATTTTGTTTTTTCAGTAAGCTTATACCAAATAGACAAGTTATAATAAATTCCTAAAAACAGATTAGCTAACAATAAAATTGACACGACTAAAAATCCTCTTTCATCATGATATTCAGTACCTAAAAATCCTTTTATAACATCATAAAAAATAGTAACGCCTAAAAATATAATTGCCATAATGATGGTGAAATATTTCATGACATCAGCATATATTTTTCTGCTATTTCCCTCTTTTTCTTGTGCAAAAAAGAAAGGCTCAGCCGCAAACCTAAAGGTTTGAATAAAGAGTATCATGATAATGGATAGTTTGTAAAAAGCACCATATAATCCCAATTCTGAAGCCGCCATATCAGCGTTGGGTAACAAGTGTTTTAATAAAATTCTATCAATCGTTTCATTGGTTATTCCTGCTAAACCCGCAATAAGAAGAGGTAAGGCATAAATCATCATTTTTTTCCATAACTTTTTATCAAATACCCAAGATGAACTTATCATTTCAGGGAAAAGCATTATCAATGTAATAACTGAGGCAGCTAAGTTAGCAATAAAAATATAGGCTATTCCGTACTCTTGGTAGACTATGAAATATAAATTAAGCCCAATATTAACCATAATATTTACTATCCTAATAAAAGCAAAGCGCACTGCTTTATCCTGCTCTCTTAATTTTGCAAATGAAATAGAGGCAACAGCATCCATTCCAATAATTAAAGCAAAAAACTGAATGTATTCAGGATGATTAGCGTAACCCATCCATTGAGAAATTGCACTTGAATTCAGAAATATTAAACCTACAAATACAACAGAAGATATTAGTAAAGAAATTAATGTTGTACTATACACTTTGGTTGTTTCTTCCCTTTTAGAAAATCTAAAAAAAGCAGTTTCCATTCCATAAGTTAACAAGACGACCAAGAAAGCGACATAAGCATAAAGCTCAGTAACCACTCCATATTCAGCTGGTAAAAAATAACGAGTGTAAAGAGGAACCAGTAGATAATTCAATAGTCTACCTATCACACTACTCAAACCATAAATTGCAGTTTGACTCGCTAATTTCTTAAGTGGATTCAATTAAAATTTTGCTTTTCTTTTTTCCATAAATGCAGTAGTTCCTTCAACAAACTCTGGCGTTTCAAAACAAGAACCAAATTCTGATATTTCAACTTCAAAACCATTTACGCCATCAGTAAAACCAGCATTAACCGATTTTATTGCCTTAGCAATTGCCATGGGGGAATTACGCTTAATTTTTGAAGCCAATTTCTCAGCCATTGGCATTAACTCTTCTTGCAAGCAAACATGATTTACTAATCCCCAATCTTTTGCATCAGTAGCCGATAACATGCCTGCAGTAGTTATCATTTCCATAGCCTTTCCTTTTCCTACTAAACTAGCTAGCCTTTGCGTACCACCATAACCAGGAATAACACCTAAGGAGACCTCAGGAAGACCCATTTTAGCATTGTCTGATGCAATACGAATATGACAGGCCATTGCTAATTCCAATCCACCACCAAGCGCAAAACCATTAATGGCAGCTATAGATGGGGTAGAAGCGTTTTCCAATAAATCGAATAATAATTCTTGTCCTTTTCTAGCTAATTTTTGTCCTGCATTTTTATCAAAAGCAGCAAATTCTTTAATATCAGCACCAGCTACAAAAGCCTTATTATCCGCACCGGTTAGAATAATACACCTTACAGTTGTATCTTTATCAGCAGCACTAATAGCTTGGTTTAATTCACTAATAGTAGCTCCATTTAAAGCGTTCAATTGCTTTGGACGATTGATAGTGATGTAACAAATACCTTCTTTATTCTCACTTAATATGTTATCGTAAATCATGATTTTTAGTTTTTACAAATATAGCAGATTCAAATGAGTATAAATAAAAAAACCCTCTTCCAAGGAAGAGGGTTTTTAACAATTCTAATTCAATATTATTTATCCACTTAAAGCTTCAGCACCTCCTACAATCTCAAGGATTTCATTAGTAATAGCCGCCTGACGCGCTTTATTATATGTTAAGGTTAAGTCTTTCTTAAGTTCTGAAGCATTATCAGTAGCCTTATGCATTGCAGTCATTCTTGCTCCATGCTCAGCAGCATGAGAATCTAAAACCGCTTTAAACAATTGAGTTTTTAATGATTTTGGAATCAACTGCTCAACAATTTCTTGTTTGGTTGGTTCAAAAATATAATCAACAACAACTTCCGAATCATTTTCAGCTGCCTGAACAGGTAAAAAGTTTTCAGTCATAATAATTTGAGTTGCCGCATTCTTAAACTGATTATAAACCAAAACAACTTTGTCATAATCACCTTCAACAAACCGCTCCATAATCCCTTCAGCAACCCTTGAAACATTGGCAAATGTTAAGTCTCCAAACAAAGCATCATGTGTACTAGCAACATTAAAGCCATTCTTAGTAAAATGCTCAGAAGATTTTTTACCAATTGATAAAATACTCACATTAACATTAGCGTAGTCCTCATTAATCAAGGCTTTTGCCTTTTTCATGATGTAGGCGTTAAAACCACCACATAAACCTCTGTTAGAAGTAACGGTCACTAAAAGCACATTCTTAATTTCACGTTCCTGAGTATATACTCCACCATCAGAACTATCCACATTAGCACTTAAATTCTTCAATAATTCGGTCAACTTATTTGCATAAGGTCGCATTTGAATAATTGCATCTTGCGCTCTTTTAAGCTTAGCTGCAGACACCATTTTCATAGCAGAAGTAATCTGCATAGTTGACCCAACAGATGTAATTCTTAGCCTTATTTCTTTTAAGTTAGCCATTGCTTATTTTGCGTATTTTGAAGACAAATCAGCAGCTACAGATTCTAAAGTTGACTTAATTTCATCTGTTAATTTTCCTGCAGCTAAAGCATCTAACACATCTTGATGTTTAGCATGTAAAAATGCAAGATATTCTCCTTCAAACTCTTTTATTCTATTTACTGGTACATTCATTAACAATCCGTTTGTTCCACAGTAAATAATTGCAGCTTGTTCCTCCACTCTTAATGGTGAATATTGTCCCTGTTTTAAAATTTCAACATTACGCTTTCCTTTTTCAATTACTGCATTAGTTGCCGCATCTAAATCAGAACCAAACTTAGCAAAGGCCTCAAGCTCTCTATATTGTGCTTGATCCAGTTTTAAAGTACCTGAAATCTTTTTCATTGACTTAATTTGTGCTGCACCCCCAACTCTTGATACCGAAATACCAACATTAATTGCAGGACGAACACCTGATAAGAATAAATTAGATTCTAAGAAAATTTGACCATCTGTAATTGAAATTACATTGGTAGGAATATAAGCAGATACATCACCTGCTTGTGTTTCAATAATTGGTAAGGCTGTTAATGAACCACCTCCTTTTACAATTCCTTTTAAGGATTCTGGTAAGTCATTCATTTGTGAAGCAATAGTATCATCATTAATCACTTTTGCAGCACGCTCTAATAACCTGGAATGTAAATAAAATACATCACCAGGATATGCCTCACGTCCCGGAGGTCTTCTTAACAATAACGATACCTCACGGTAAGCAACTGCTTGTTTTGATAAATCATCAAATACAATCAATGCTGGACGACCAGTATCTCTAAAGAACTCACCAATAGATGCTCCTGATAATGGTGCGTAAAACTGCATTGGAGCAGGGTCAGAAGCACTTGCTGCAACAATTACAGTATATGGCAAAGCTCCTGCCTTTTCTAAAGTATCAACTAGTCCTGCTACTGTAGATGCTTTTTGTCCAATTGCAACATAAATACAAAATACAGGCTCACCTTTATCATAAAATTCTTTTTGATTGATAATTGTATCGATAGCTACAGCTGTTTTACCTGTTTGTCTATCTCCAATAATCAACTCTCTTTGCCCTCTTCCTACAGGAATCATGGCATCAACAGCTTTCAATCCTGTTTGTAAAGGCTCGTCAACTGGTTGACGATAAATTACACCAGGTGCTTTTCTTTCAATTGGCATTTCGTAAGTAGTTCCAGCAATAGGTCCTTTTCCATCAATAGGATTCCCCATTCCATCAACAACTCTACCCAACATACCTTCACCTACATTAATAGATGCAATTCTTTTTGTTCTCTTTACAGTGTCTCCCTCCTTAATCCCTTTTGATGGACCTAGAAGTACAACTCCAACATTGTCCTGTTCAAGATTCAATACAATTGCTTTTAATCCGTTTTCGAATTCAACTAACTCACCTGATTGAACATTAGTAAGCCCATAAATACGAGCAATACCATCTCCAACCTGTAATACAGTACCTACTTCTTGTAGTTCTGCTTCAGATTTAAATCCTGATAATTGTTGTCTTAAAATTGCTGATACTTCAGCTGGTTTTACTTCTGCCATTTTTTTGTGTTTTTTTAGAAGTCCTGTAAATACAGGTTACTGTTAAATGATTGTCTTAATTCAGAAATTGCTTTCGACACACTTGCATCTAATTGCTTATCTCCCATTCTAATGATTGCACCACCAATAATATTTTCATCAACCTTTTCAGTTAACTCCACATTATCATTACCATGTTTTTTAATAAAATTAATTACATCCGCTCTTAATGTTTCATCCAAAGGAGTTGCAGTAGTAACTGTAGCAGTTTCAATTTTATTATGCACTTTATATAAACTAATAAAACTACTTGCAATTAACGCGAGTAAGCTTTCTCTCTTCTTAGTTGTAATTATGTTGATAAAGGCTAAACTAACTTCTCCAATTTTTGACTCAAAAATCTCTTTGAATATGCTTAGTTTTTGATCGGTCTTTACAATAGGACTTTTTAGCAATAAAGAAAGGTCTTTATTCTGCTTAAAAACAGAATCAAGCAATACCATATCAGTATAGGATTGCTCCAATATATTCTGCTCAATTGCTAATTGCAATAAAGCTTTTGCGTATCTTATTGTTACTCTTGAATGCTTCATTATATACTAGTTAAGTTCGTTACTTTTTAATACTTGAGCAACTAACTCTTTTTGCTTATTTACATCAGAAAGTTCTGATCTTAAAATCTTTTCAGCAATATCAATTGACATATCAGCAACTTGATTTTTAAGTTCAGTAATCGCTTTCAGTTTTTCGTTATTGATTTGCTCTTTTGCTGAAAGTAAAATTTTGTCCGCCTCAGTATTTGCTTGATCCTTAGCTTCAATTACAATTTTATCCTTCATTTCTCTCGCTTCCCTCAACAAAATATCTCTCTCAATTCTAGCTTCTGATAAAATTCTTTCGTTGTCCGCATTAAGCGCTTGCATTTCCTCTTTAGCTTTTTCAGCTAACTCCAATGCTTCCTTAATTCCTTCTTCTCTATCTTCAACAGCCGTTAATATTGGCCCCCAAGCAAATTTCTTTAATAAAAGAATTAATGCAATAAAAAGTAATGATTGCCAAAAAAACAATCCTACTGAAAAGTCGTTTATTAATTTATCCATTTTGTGTTTTGTTTCTGTTTAATTTTTAAAGTATAATCAAAACTGCAAGCAACCCTTGCAGCTTTGATTATGAGGTGTGTTATACTGCAAACAATGCAGCAAATCCGATACCTTCAATTAGTGCAGCAGCAATAAGCATAGCCGTTTGAATTTTAGCAGTAGCTTCTGGTTGTCTTGCAATAGCGTCCATTGCTGAACCACCAATTCTACCAATACCAATACCTGCTCCGATTACTACTAAACCTGCACCTACAATTTCTGGAATTACCATAATTAAATTAATTTAAATTAAACACTCTAGTTAATACTTTTATTAATGATCATCATGCTCCTCAACAGCCGAACCAAAGTAAAGTGCTGACAACATAGTGAAAATATATGCTTGTAATGCTGCTACTAACAGCTCTAATAATGATAATGCAAATGCCAATCCGAATGAAAGAGAACTCCCAATCCATCCTTTGAAAACAAACATCAATCCTAAAATACTCATAAGTACAATATGACCAGCAGTAATATTCGCATACAAACGAATCATTAAAGAGAAAGGCTTAATAATTGTTCCTAATAATTCAATAGGAGCTAAAATTAATTTCATTGGAGCCGGCACGCCTGGCATCCAAAAAATATGTCCCCAATAGCTCTTATTTGCATTAACTGTCGTTAACACATAAGTAATAAGTGCTAAAGAAAGAGTTACCGCAATATTATTGGTTACATTTACACCAAGTGGAGTTAATCCAAATAAGTTAATAATCCAAATAAAGAAAAATACTGTAAGCAAATAGCTCATAAATTTTTTATAGTGCTTTTCTCCGATATTAGGAATGGCAATGTCATCTCTTATATATAAAACGATTGGCTCCAATACCCTGCCAATACCGCTAGGTAAAGACGATTTTTTATAAGACCTAGCCATTCTGATAAACATAGTTAACATTATTAAAAACACAATCATAATAAAGGTCACATTCTTAGTAATAGAAAAATCGATAGGGCTTAATCCACTTGCCTCAACAATATGACCATGGTCTAAAGAATAGGTTCTTCCGTCTACCGTATAAGACTTTTTTCCATGAAGGAAATTAGCAGAAGAAAAAATATCCAGATTACCATCAGTATAGAGAATCACAGGTAATGGAAATGAAATATCATGAGTTAAAATAAAATCATGAGAATCCATTAAGTGATGCGCAATTGTTTCTTTTATTTCAGTTTTGATGTCTTTCTCAACATGATTCGCATGCTCTTCAGCTGAAATCTTAAGACTTGAAAAACCCAAAGTTACTAGGGTGAAAAATAATGTTTTTATATTCATCTTACAGAGCTATGATTGTTTTTTTAAAAATCGCAGCAAATCTAACTATTTATATTAACCCTGAAAACATATTAACCTTTTTTTTAAATACTGAATTTAACTAAGTAAAATGCTTGAATTTATACCTTGTTTAGCACTTTAATTAACTGTTGTGTTTCCACAAACAAAGCCACTGCATAGGGAACAAAAAAGGATAAAAACTCCATTCTGCTTACCAATCCATCTTGGATGAAAAAAGGATTAATAAAAATAAAAAACAATAAAAACTTAACCATAGTTCCTCCTAAAAAAAAGAAGCCTAAACTTTCTGTTTTATTTTCTTTATTTTTAAAAATAAAAGTAAATATTGCTACTGTTAATGCAAAGTTTCCGATATAAGAAATAATGATTCTATTAGCAAAAAAATCATGGTTTAGGAATTGTAGTGTAATTATATGAATAATAAAAACCGCTAAAAGAATTGAAAAAAGAATTAAAACAAACCCCCCTAAAGTTTTATTCTTCATCATGTCTGTTTAACCTGTTTAACTGCTGAATAACACTATACATTGCAATAATTAATGCAAGTAAAACACCTAAAATTGTAAACCAAGGTTTCTCAAAAGTATATTTGGAATCAAAGAACTCTCCTAAATAAGATCCTAAATAAATAGTTATTCCTATCTGAAAAGGAACAGATGTTAATACTAAGTACCGATTAAGCGGTCTTTTCTTTTTGCTCGATTTTTCCTGCATCTTTTAAATCTTTAATTACTGCTCCCATACTACACGAACCTGAAAAGGCTGCTCCTGGCTCAATTGATAATTTATTTGTAATTATATCTCCCTTTAACTTAGCTGTTGTTTTTAAAGAAAGCAATTGCGATACTGTAATTTTAGCTTTAATTGTTCCTGAAATATCAGCATCTTTACAAATTACATCTCCCTCAATCATACCTTCACGCCCCAATACTACTTTACCTTCCGTATTTATTGAACCCTTAAGAGTTCCGTCAATTCTAATATCTGCTTTTGAAATTATATCTCCAGTAATGATTGTTTCAGCTCCTATCATATTTACGGAAGCTGTCGTTTCACTTTTTTTCATGGTTTCGTTTTTATTTGTAAACATCTTGTTTTGGTATTTGTTTGTACAAAAATATATAAAATATTACAATCGCTTAATTATTGTCTAAATAATTCTTTTTAAAGAAGTTGTAATACCCCTCAACATCTTTATTTTTATAAAATTCTTTAAAATTTTCAAACGAAATAGCTAATACCTTATAATCTGATTTATTTAGCTGATTAACAATATCAACATCCTCCATTATCAACTGATTGTAATCAACCGCATCACTTGAATTATCAAATGTTTTTATCATTAACAGATGTTTATCTAAACCCAATAGCATTGCACTAATTTCAAATACTTCATTCTCAAAATCTTTAGCATGGTAATCAGAAATTAATATTTTTAGGTAATTAATATCTACTCCTTCTTTTGGTAATATGAAAAGCGACATATGAGTGTTTCCGCTTCTAAATAAATAAGGGGAATCTGTTAATGCCTGCTCATTAGCTTTTTTCACTTTTCCAGGATTCTTAATAGCCTCCAATAAGTAAATTGCCTCTTTTATAATACTGGCATCTTTATCAATACTTACAATTTTATCCAGGATGTTTATACACTCAGAAGAATCCTTTAAGGCTGAAAATGATAGCGCTTTCAAAAATAAATATTTTGACTGGTAATCGTCATCAGAAACTAGCTTACATTTTTCAATTACCTGAATATATTGCTTAGTAACATACAATTGGTATACGCCTTGATAAGCTAATTCATCTTCATTTTGTAAGCCTATCAACTGATCTTGAAAGTTAGGATTAGTCAATAATTGAGCATACACACTGTTTGGGAAATTATGAAGCAATAAATTTTTCATAACCCCTGCTTCTAGGTCCTTTCCTACTTCCAAATGATTAATATAAACATTATAATACGCTAAAGCAGCATAATTTTTGTCATAGGGAAAACGAGAAAGCAAATTCATGAATAATTCTGAACTCTTAATGTATTCATTTAAACTGTTCTTATAAATTAACCCTGCCTGATAAGTAGATTCTTTTATCATTTTGTCTGAATTAGCAAAATCTTCATCCGTTTTAGGTAATTTTTCTAAGTAATAATTAGGGTCTTTTTTATTTTTAGTTACTACCTCTTCACTATCTGTTGCTATAGAATCTATTACAAATAC
>CATEYX010000116.1 GCA_949511925.1 Cryomorphaceae bacterium
TTAGGTATTCATATTAGATTAGGAATGGAGTAATCTATTTTGTTATATATTTTAAGAAAAAAGGAGCTTAACGGCTCCTTTTTTTATTCATCTAATATTCCTTTTACAATTTTACAGCCCTCAATTATTTCTTTGTTAGAAATGGTAATTGGTGGAGTAATTCGAATAGCTGTTTTAGTAAATAAAAAATAAAATAGAATTAATCCTTTTTCAAGTGATTTTTCTACTATTATTTTAGCCAATTTTTCATCTTCAAATTCTATAGCCAGCATAAGCCCACTACCTCTTATTGTTTTAATTTTTGGATGTTTTAAATGCAATCTAAATAATTGTTCTTTTTTATCTACTTCTTGCATAATATTAGTAGAAATTAAATGTTGTAGAGTTGCAAGTGATGCGGCACAATTTACAGGATGTCCGCCAAAGGTTGTTATGTGTCCTAATTTAGGCTCAAAAGTAAGAAGGTTCATTAGTTCCCAGGATGATATGAAGGCACCAATAGGCATTCCGCCACCCATCCCTTTAGCAATACAAAGTATATCAGGTATTACATCATATTTTTCAAAACCAAAAAGAGTTCCTAACCTTCCGAAACAAGTTTGTATTTCATCAAAGATTAATAGGGCTCCTGTTTCATTACATTTTTCTCTTACTTTCTGTAAAAAATTATCGCTAGGAGTTATAAATCCTGTTCCGCCTTGAACGGGCTCAATTACAACTGCAGCCGTTTGTTCTGTTATGTTTATTAAGGATTCTGCATCATTATAGATAATCTGGTTGCATAAAGGTAATAAAGGTCTATACTTAGCTTTATGCTCTTCATTTCCCATTATTGAAAGGGCTCCTTGTGTAGAACCATGATAAGAATCTTTACAAGAAATGATTTCAGGACGAATTGTTGCTCTTTTAGCTAGCTTCATAGCGCCTTCAATAGATTCAGCGCCTGAGTTAGTGAAATAAGTTGTGCTTAATTTTTCAGGTAAGTTATTGGCTAGTAATTGTGCTAATTTATATTGTGGAGATTGTACATATTCTCCATATACCATAACATGGGAATATTTATCCAATTGATTCTTTACTGCATCAGTAACAATAGGGTTGGAGTGTCCTAAAGTACAAGCAGAAACTCCTGCAATAAAATCCAAATATGCTTTACCATTAACGTCATAAATATAGCTGCCTATTGCTTTTTCAATTTCTAAGCAAGAAGGATAAGGAAAAGTCTGTGCTTGATGATTTTTGAAGATATATTTTGCTGTACTCATTTGGCAAAAGTAAGAAGATAGAATCTATTATTCAATAACAATTCTTTTTTCTACCGTTCCATCTTCATAAATGTAAAATTGGAGCTTATTTATTTTAGGATTAGTTTCTTTACCTAAGAAATCTACAATTTTAAATACTTTTTTCTGATTAGAAATTTCTAGTGTTGAAGTTGAGGATTCATCTTGTATACATCTTACACAATTTCCATCTGCTCTATCACGATCAGCCATTAATGAAGTGGTTAAACTAATTCCAAATAATCTTGATTGAGTTCCGTTAAGTGTACTTGTTCTATATCCTACAAAAGTACCTACATTCCCAATTGCACCTGACATTCTACTCCTTGCGCCACCTATCGTTAGTTTTAATGGGGATGCAAAAGCACCTGTAGCATCATTAGTTGTCCAGCTTAATCTTTCTGCTTCACATTCTGATTCAGTAGGTAACCTAAACCCTTGAGGACAAGGATTATTTATTCCATTTCCACCTTGCCAAAGGTTATCATCTGGCACAGTTAACCAGTCAGAGCTCCCCAAAATAAAATCAGAATGACCTGTGGAATTAATAGTAGAAAGAATAGAAGTTGTAGTAGAATTCCTTACTTGATGACCATCAGTTTCTCTACCCCATTGATATAAATCACCATAAGCATTTACATCATCAAAAGAAGTAGCAACCTGTGTCGCACCAAGATTCCTATCCATCCAATTTTCGCCAGTAATAGGATTATAAACAGTTGTAACTTGAGCCATAAGTGAGGAACTAATTACAACAGATAAAAAGATAAATAGATTTTTCATTTTTCATTTATTTAGTTATTTTTATGTTCTAGTATATCACCAGGTTGACAATCTATAACTCTGCAGATTGCCTCTAATGTTGAAAAGCGAATTGCTCTTGCTTTTCCTTTTTTTAATATGGAAAGATTTGCCATTGTTATCCCAATTTTTTGCGAAAGTTCTGTCAAACTCATCTTGCGTTTGGCATGGAATCTCTGTAATAATTCTATATCGTTTTGCTCTCATAGTTTGATGAGCTAAAGATACTATTTTCTGGCTATTGCTTTTTTAGCTGCTACAACAATTGCTTTAGCGTCTAAGCCATATTTTGCTAATAGTTGCATTGGAGTTCCACTTTCACCAAAAGTATCATTCACGCCAACCATTTCAATAGGAGTAGGAAGTTCCCTACCCAATAATTGAGCAATGCTATCTCCTAATCCGCCATTTAACATATGTTCTTCAGCTGTGACAACACATTTAGTTTGTTTTACAGCATCTAGGATAGCTTTATTATCCAAAGGTTTAATAGTGTGAATATTTATTACTTCAGCAGAAATTCCTGATACTGCCAATGTCTTAGCAGCTTCTAATGATTCCCAAACCAAATGTCCAGTAGCAAATATAGTTAAGTCTGATCCTTTTTTTAGATGTAAGGCTTTTCCAATCTCAAAATTTTGATCAGCAGGAGTGAAGTTAGGTACAGCTGGCCTTCCAAAACGTAAGTAGACTGGTCCTTCATAGTCTGCAATAGCAATAGTAGCCGCTTTAGTTTGGTTATAATCACAAGGATTGATAACTACCATATGTGGTAACATTTTCATCATACCAATATCTTCTAATACTTGGTGAGTAGCCCCATCTTCTCCTAAAGTAACTCCAGCATGAGAAGCACAAATCTTTACATTTTTGCCTGAATAGGCTACTGACTGACGAATTTGATCGTAAACACGTGAAGTTGAAAAGTTAGCAAAAGTACCCGTGAATGGAATTTTACCGCCAATAGTCATTCCAGCTGCAATCCCAATCATATTTGCTTCAGCTATCCCGATTTGAAAAAATCGTTCAGGATTTTCATTTTGAAAATCATTCATTTTAAGTGACCCAGTAAGGTCAGCACAAAGCGCTACCACATTAGGGTTAGTTCTGCCTAATTCTGTTAATCCTGCTCCAAATCCTGATCGTGTATCTTTTTTTTCCATTTTAATAAATTTTTATCAGTTCAGTTTCTCCTGATTTAAGTTTAAAACTTTTCTCGTTAGTATAGATATATTGCTTAGCCGATTTTGCTCTGAAAACCACTTTATAGTTCCCTGGTAAAAGAGTAAGCTTATGTTGTAAATTGTTTCCTTTAAAGTGATAAATCTGTTCCAATTTATCTTTGTTTTGAAGATATACCCCACCATAACCTCTGGATGGAAGTAGGATATTTGCAATGCCTGGTGTTGGAATAGTATAAGTAGTTTTGGTGCTTTGGTTTATCTCAACATCAATAAACTTTTTTCTTGGTAAGGTAAGTAATTCAATGTCATACCTACCAATAAGATAATTTTCTACAGTATTAATTTCTTGAACATGTAAAGTAGTGTCAATTCCTGTATGACGCACAATATATTGATAGTTAATTTTAGAATTCATCTTTATTTCTAATTCCCCTTGAGGAGTAGATAATGGGATAATCGTGTGTTTCCCTGGATTAAGTATTATGCTATCCACAGAAACAGGAGGGATAGTATGCGCTACAACTTTATAAGATAGTACAGGGTCGATAACCATAGTGTCAGGGTTGCCATAAGCATTCATAGTATGAATGTAGTTGTATTTTGCAACCCCAGTAAAATCATTGTAAAAAGTAAGGTTAACATCTGTTTCAGTAGGCACTCCATTTTCGTCTAACAGATTAACCTGTGCTGTTGTATTATCAATAACATGTGAGATTACTACATTAAGGATATTCGTAAAATCTGATTCTTTACTAGCATCAAAATAACGACCAACACAATCAAATGTTTTTTTCCAACTATCATCCAAACCAACACCAATAACAAAAGGCTTTAGAATAATACCTTTTCTTTGGTACAAACGAGAAACAGCACAAGGATCCATGCCACATTCTTCCTTACCATCCGTAATTAAGATAACAATATTACGTGCATCTCCTGAAGGGAAATCTTTAGCACCTTCTTCTAAAGAACGGGCAATAGGAGTAGTCCCTCTTGCACGAATCATGCTAAGTTTGGCTTTCATCCTTTCGGCAGCAAAGTGTGCAGGTAGGAAGTTTATTTCCAGTTTAGTGTCATCACAATCCTGAGGAGGATAGCCCTTTTGATGTCCATAAACTCTAAGTCCAATCTCTAGGTTTTTAATATCCTTAAGGGAGTCGACCATATTGCTTAGTAGGTTTTTAGCAATATCAATTTTACGACCCGATTGCCACCTGCCCAACATAGATTGAGAAGCGTCAAAAATAAAAAGTATACGATTGACAGGTTCCTTCTTTTTTTGAGCAATAGCAGTAAAACTCCCCATAAAAAGGAGCATAGCCATCAATAGTATTTTATAGTTTTTAGTAATCACCTAAAGTTTCCAGGTTTTGTGCTAAAGCACTTGCTAGTTGCTCATCATTAGGTGCAGAGCCATGCCATTTGTGGGTACCCATCATATAGTCCACTCCATTGCCCATTTCAGTATGCATAATAATAACGACCGGTTTTCTATGGCCAGTAAGTTCCTTAGCTCTAGCTAAAGTATTAATTACTGATTCTATATCATTTCCTTGGTATTCTTCCAAAACAATCCAATTAAAAGCCTCTAACTTAGCAGTAAGGTTACCCATAGGTAATACATCATCAATGGAACCATCAATTTGTTTTTGATTATAGTCAATAGTAGCAATAAGATTATCTACCTTTTTACCAGCAGCATACATAAAGGCTTCCCAACATTGTCCTTCTTGTAGTTCTCCATCACCATGTAAACTATAAACCATGCTATCATCTTTATTCAGCTTTTTGGTAAGTGCAGCACCAATAGCATTGGATAAACCTTGACCCAAAGAACCTGATGCCATACGAATACCCTCCAACCCCTCATGCGTAGTAGGGTGACCTTGCAAACGACTATTCAATTTACGGAAAGTAGCCAATTCCGCTACATCAAAATAGCCTGAACGAGCCAATACTGAATAGAAAACAGGCGAGATATGGCCATTAGACAAGAAGAAAACATCTTCTCCTTTAGCATCCATACTAAATTTAGTATTATGATTCATAACATGAAAGTAAAGAGCTGTTAAAAATTCCGTACACCCCAAAGAGCCACCAGGATGACCAGAACTATTGGCATGAACCATTCTTACTATGTCTCTTCTTACTTGAGAAACAACATCATTTAATTTTGAAATATTTGGCATTATATTATAGTGTAATTTTATGCAAAGATAGTAATCGTTATAGTTGATAGTTGGTTGTGGCTGGTTTTTTGTTATTAGTTTTATGCTAATTTATTAACATCATTTAATTATTGTTAATTAATAATCAATCACATTAAATAATAATCAAATAACCACTTATCTTAACATCAATCAGTATGATTTTGAATCTATTCTTTCCATGTTTCTTTCTGATGGTACTGCCAATAGTTTGGATAAATGGTTTGCAATTCTTGAATTAGATAAGGATGCCTCAAATGATGATATTAAAAAAGCTCATAGAAAGATGGTGATAAAATACCATCCAGATAAGTTGCAAGGTGTTAGTCAAGATATTAAAAGACTTGCAGAAGAAAAGTTTTTACTCGTTCAAAAAGCATATGAGAATATTATGAAGGGTAGATAGTTGAAATGCATTCTATTATATGGTATGTTAGTTTGTCAGTCTAATGTTTCTGAAATTGCTCGAAAATTAATATCGACTTAAGAGATGTTTTTTAATTTTCAAGAAATTATTTAGGTACTCTATCAATGATTACTAAATTTTTAAATTATTTTTAATTGAAAATTTAAATTATTAACGTATAACTTGTTAAATATAAATATTTTAAAGAAAAAATAGTAAGTATTTCACATAGTGGTAATTACGTATAATTTTAATTTTTAATACTTCTTATATTTGTAATATAAGATACAAAATGATAATTTTTTTGAATGAGGAAAATTAAAAAAAAATAAGGAGGAAAGGATTGACTAATATGACTAAGGAAAGAGAAGGTTTTGTTACTCAGAATATTAATGATGTAATAAATCAAAGAACTAAATTTAAATCAACAAATAGGAAAATTTCGATTTGACTTGAA
>CATEYX010000117.1 GCA_949511925.1 Cryomorphaceae bacterium
GCTAGCATGCCCTCCACAATAGGAACAGCCCTTGGCACCACACAAGCATCATGTCTTCCCTTTGCTTTAATATCTATTTTATTTCCATTTTTATCAATCGTATTCTGCTTTTGCATAATAGTAGCTACTGGCTTAAAGGCTACTTCACAATAAATATCATTCCCATTGCTTATTCCTCCTTGGATTCCTCCAGAAAAGTTTGTTTTAGTTTTTCCACTTGCATCTATCATACTATCATTAACCTCACTCCCTTTACTTGTAGCAATATCCACTCCATCAAAACCATATTTAAAGCCGTGCACTGCATTAATAGAAAGCATTACCTTTCCTATGTCAGCATGTAATTTATCAAAAACAGGCTCTCCCCAGCCGGCAGGAACTCCAGTTGCTAAAGCCGTAATTTCTCCACCAATGGTATCGCCTTGTTTTTTTGTTTTTTCAATAGATAAAATCATTTGATCAGCAATAGCATTATCGGGACACCTAACTAAATTATCATCAATCAAGGATAAATCCAATTCAGCATAACATTTTTTAAGCTTAACATTTCCAACAGCTGAAACATAAGCAGAAATATTCACTCCAACTTTATTCAAAATTTGTTGAGCAATTGCTCCAGCCACCACCCTACAAGCTGTCTCACGAGCTGAAGACCTTCCACCCCCTCTATAATCTCTAATGCCATATTTGGCCGCATAAGTGAAATCAGCATGAGATGGGCGAAAAGCATCTTTTATAGCAGAATAATCTTTACTCTTAGCATCTTCATTTTTAATGATAAATCCTATAGGAGTACCTGTAGTTTTTCCTTCAAAAATACCAGACAAAAATTGAACTTCATCATTCTCTTTCCTTTGAGTTGTAATCTTGGATTGACCTGGTTTCCTTCTATCCAATTGGTTTTGAATAATTTGAAAGTTTAACTCCAAACCAGAAGGGCAACCATCAATAACTCCACCAATAGCAATACCATGCGACTCACCAAAAGTAGTTAGTTTAAAGAATTTTCCGATAGAATTTCCCATAATGGCAAATATAAGGTATTTGGAGTGAATTGTGTATTTTCGCATCAGAATATATAGCCATGAAAATAGTAATCAAAAATATAGCAGAACTTATACAAACAGAAGAATTTCCAAGAAAGTGGGTTGCAGGAAAAGATATGTCTCAGATCAACACCATAAAAGATGCCTTTGTAGAAGTTGAAAATGGAATTATCACATTATTTGGAAGCATGGAAGATTGGGCAGGAATTGAAGACTGGAACAATACTGAAATAATTGATGCTGAGGGAGGAATTGTATTTCCAACCTATTGTGATAGCCATACTCACCTAGTATTTGCTGCAAGCCGGGAAGGAGAATTTGTTGACAGAATAAATGGTCTTAGTTATGCTGAAATTGCAGAAAAGGGAGGAGGAATTCTAAATTCTGCTGAAAAATTGCAAAATGCTACTGAAGATGAATTATATGAAGATGCTCTTGTTCGATTAAATGAATTAGTGAAAATGGGAACTGGGGCCATTGAAATAAAAAGTGGCTACGGCCTGAATTTGGATGCAGAAATTAAAATGCTAAGAGTCATAAAAAGACTTAAAGAAAATACAGAAGTAACAATAAAAGCTACCTTTTTAGGTGCTCATGCACTTCCTGAAAAATATAAAGACAACAAGGACGGCTACATGGATTTGGTAATTAATGAAATGCTACCCAAAGTTGCAGCAGAAAAATTAGCGGATTATGTAGATATTTTTTGTGAAAAAGGATACTTCACTGTTGATGATACTCAAAGATTATTAAAAGCAGCCAATGAATTAGGCATCCCTTCAAAAACTCATGTCAATCAATTTAATGCTATTGGCGGCATAAAGGCTTCAGTAGATTTAGGAGCACTATCAGTTGACCACTTGGAAGAAATGGCTGATGAAGACTATGAATCACTAAAAGGGAGTAGTTGTATGCCAACTATCTTACCTTCGTGTTCCTTCTTTTTAGGGATACCTTATAGCCCAGCAGTTAAAATGATTGATAAAGGATTACCTGTAGCTTTAGCATCAGACTATAACCCTGGATCTACACCAAGTGGAAACATGAATTTTGTAGCATCACTTGGCTGCATACAATTAAAAATGACTCCTGAGCAAGTGATAAATGCTACAACTATCAATACTGCCTACGCAATGGGAATTGAAAAAGAATTAGGAAGTATCTGTGTTGGAAAGAAAGCTAATTTATTCATAACAAAACCAATACCTTCTTATGCTTACTTACCCTACAGCTTTGGTGAAAATCTTATAAGTAAGGTTATAATTAGTGGTAAATTACAATAAAAAAAGCCCTACTTTTTAGTAGAGCTTTTCTTAATTATCAGTCTAAAAAAACTACTTCTTTCTTTTCATGTAGTAATAATGTGTAGTATTACCTGATGCTGAAAGCACATTTGCAGATACAAACTCCCAACCTCTTTCTGCAGCAGCATTTGCAGCAGCAGCCATTGATCGGAAATTACTAGCTACACGCATCATCTCAGATACCTCTTTATTTCTTTCATTTCCAAAATCAAAAGCAATTATCAACTTAACTTGAGGTTTAATTAATCGCTTCATCTCCATTTCACGTACATCTTGACCTATTGCATTAAGTTCTTTATTATCCATCCCCTCATTAGTCATTGGAAACTCAATGCCTTTAATAACCATATATTCTACAGTTGATTTTGATTTTTCAACTTGCTCAACAGCTTGCTTATCTCCTTTCTTACTTCTCTTTTGAGCTATAGTTAAAAACGGAACCATAGCTACTAACAACATCAATACAATCTTTTTCATTTTTTCATTTTTAAATTAATTACTCTTTTAATTAACGCAATAATACAAAATTTTAATTCCCTCCCAATATTATTGGTAAATCACCATCACCATTACCTATTACAATGACTTTAGCATTATCTGATTTCGCAATCTCCTGAGTTGCCTCTACTCCTTTCCATTTCAGTAATTGTGGAGTAATTGTTCTATTAACAATTTTTTGGAATTTTGCAATACCATTAGCTTCGATTTCCTTTCTTTCTGCCTCTTTTCTAGCTTTATCAATCTTAAATTCGTATTCTAATGATTCTTGCTCTTGCTTTAATTTCTGCTCAATTGCAGTTCTCAAAGTTGTCGGCAATGTAACATCTCTAATTAATATTGCATCCAACCTAAGGTATTTAGCTTCAATATTAACTTTTGTTAAAGCATAGATTTCATCCTCAATAGCTTCTCTTTTAGTAGAATAAAGTTCTTCTGGAAGATAATTCCCAATCACTTCTCTAGTTACAGATCTGATCTCCGGCTTTATAATGCTCTCTAAAAAATTCTTACCAATACCATCATGCAAGTAACCAATACTATCAGCAACTGGTTGGTATCTAAAAGAAAGATCAATTTTGATAGAAAGACCATTTTTGGATAATACTTCCATTTTTTCAAAAGTATCTTTTAATTTAACATCATAGACAAACATATCATTCCATGGTGCTATCATATGAAAACCTTGTCCATATACAATTTCCTTTTCCAACCCTCCTCCAAACTTTTTAAACAAAACACCTTTTTCTCCTGAATCGATTGTTACAAACATACTTGAGCCAAACATGACAACAAATATTAGCCCAACAATACCCATTATCATTGCTTTTGGCAGTCCCTGATTTTCCATAATTTATTTATTTTAGTTATTTAATTAATTTAGTTGTTCTTTTAATTTCTCTTCATCCACTAACCTTCTAGATAAAACGTTTATATAATTATATGCTTTCTTATTTCCTATTTTCTGAGCCTTTCTAGCCCAATCTATTGCTGTTTTTAAACTCCCTTTTATTTCACTTGCCAGTGCCATATTAAATGCTGCTCTATTTGCAATTTTTAAATCCTCATCCTCAGTTAAAGGAAGCCAAATTTCTATTGCAGTATCCCAATCTCCACTTTTCACATATTGCCTAGCATTTTTAAGATCTTCATGCTTACCAACATAATAGGTTCTATTCACTTTTAACCATATTGGAGAAATACGAAAACCATATTTCTCTCCAGCATTAATTCCTGCTTGCTTAATCGCTATTCTTCTAGAAGGTAAATTAAGCTGAGCACCCTCGGGAGAACTTCCCCAAGCATTAAACTCTTTAATCTCTACATATTTATTTTCATCAATTATTCTCTCTTTATTAACGTCATAAATTCTCCATCCTGATTCCACCTCCATAATTAAAGTAGCAGGATAACGTAATTCTTTCACTTTTATTCCTTTTACCTTTCGTGTCCTAGCAACAGGAGATCCAACAAAAATTCGAGAATCAGAATCAAAAGTTTCTAACACTAACAAGGCATCTCCATCATAAGATCCACAAATACTTTTCACTTCATTCCAAGCTAAAGGAATTGGGAAAGAAGATGTACCCGTTCCCTTCAACTCAATTCCTCCTTCATTTTTCAAACTAAATCGTTCTGAATTATTAAGCATCCCTGAAAGTCCATCAACACAATATTCTGCTCCTTTTCTATCAGCACCAATACCTTCTCCACTAATCAAACCTTCAACAATATTTCCTGCTAAATTATCTTTTGATGGCCTAGACCTATTCACAACAACAACATTTTGTATATCTTTATTAATTGTAATATCGGCTGGCCTGTGTACATTAACCAATACCGATGAAGTAACACATGAACTTATACTCGTAATAATTAACGCTATGCAAACTATTTGTTGAATCATTTTATATTAGTCCATTATATTTTCTCAAAAACCATTCTAAAGAAATAAGAATAAGCAAAATTAATAAAACCAAAGGGATATTTATCATTCCTTTTAACTTTTCTTTACTGGAAACACTTATAAAATTATTCTTGCTTTTTTTAATAGCTGTAATGATTTTATCTAACTGATTTGGATAAAATAATTTACCACCACTAATATTGGCTAATTGAAACAACAGCTTATGGTTAGCAACAGTATATAATTGCTCTAATTGAATTGCTCTGACATCAAAACTACCTTTTCTAATTAATTTACCGCCTTTTACTTTTGCTAAAAAAGTATATTTCCCTAAATCAAGCACACCCACATTTAAATTGTATCTTTCAAGTGACTTAGAAAATTCATAGTCAAATTCATCTCCCTTTTCATTTTGGATAACGAGTGAAATTTCTTTATCATTTATTAACTCATAACTCTCGTTATATAATGAAGCTTCAAAATAAATATTTGAATTTTCAGCAAACTGTTTTTTATAATCTATTCTGAACTTACTTTTATCCTCTTGCAATACTAAGTACTGAGTCAGCTTTGAAAACAACTCGTCAAATGCTTCATTATTTCTTGCATTTGCATAATCATACAATTTCCATTTCCAGTAACCTTCAGCCGTTATAAAAGCCAATTTTCTACCATTCGCTTCATCTATAAGAATTATTGGCTTAGGAGTCACTTGCATTCCTACTTGCTGAGCAATAACCACCTCTGAACCAATTTGCAAAGTATATTTACCAAAGGGCGTTTGCAATGGAGGAGCATCCTGAATTAAGTTTAGTAATTCAGACGAAAAAGTAAACTTTGAAAAAGATTCACTTTTTATAGCTTTAACTTCCTCTAGACTACCTCTACTTCTGAAACTAAAGGCTGATGTAAGTTTTAAATTTGAATTTTGCTGAATATCAAAAACAAGTAGAGGAACATTAGCTTTTTCAAGTAGCGCTAACAAAGGATTGTTTTCTTTAATTCCAAAAATAACAACCAATTGATAAGCTTCAAAGCTTCCATTGAAATCATTAACATTAACTTGCTCTACAGCATAGTTTTTATTTTTTGTTATCGCACTTTTATAGGCACCTATATCAGGATGAGTCTTTTCGGTTAACAGTAAGATTTTGTAACGAGAATCAATCACCTCAACATAGGCAGTATAGCTATTGTTTCTACTATTTTCTTCATTGTGCAACTGAGATACTGAAATCGTATAATGCTGTAAACCTACATTTTCAGCAAGTAGATTAATTTTCACTTTCTGATATTCATCATCAGTAGAGATAATTCTATCTTCAGTATGAATTTTCTTTCCCTTATTCCAAACTTCAACTTGAATATCCTCTCCTTTACATTGCTGAGCTGATAAAGTAATTTCCAAAGGAAAAGTATTTCCTAAAAAAGCAATTTCATTTTTCAACACTTTAGCAATACTAATATCCCTCTTAACTAATGTGTCGCCTTGGGCAATAGGGTAAATAGGAAAATTTATCCTATTATCATAAAGCGGATTACTTCCTGAATTGTATAAGCCATCAGTAGCTAAAACCAAACCTGCAATATTCTGATTAGCAAAGCGACTATTCATGTCCTGAAAAAGGTTACTATAATTAGTTGTTAGACCACTATTATCAATAGAGAAACCTTTATTCACCTTATCCGAGAATGAAAATTCATGCACTTCAAAATCAGTAAGCTCTTTACTTATTTGAGTTAAAATTTGTAGCGCAAAAGAATCAGGAATAGATTCAGAAATATCTTGAGCTAAAATTACGATTGGTTTGTGCTTAGTCTTGTGGATTGATTTTACAACAGGGTTGAGCAACAAAACAGCCAAAAGAGCAATAAAAAATGTTCTGATTATAAACAGAAGCTGTTTTAGTTTTTTTGCTTTTAGTAAAACTTCTTTTCTATATAAAAAATAAGCATAGCCTATCCCTAAAAAAAGGCAAGCTACGCTATACATTATTGGTAAATCAGAAATTATCCCCATTTATTCTAGGTAAGCATACCTCCACAAACATGAATAACTTGCCCAGTTACATAAGCTGACATGTCAGAGGCTAAAAATAAAGCAGAATTTGCGATATCTTCAGTAGTCCCTCCTCTTTTTAAAGGAATTGCATTTCTCCACTCTTGAATCTGTACTTCCCCTAAAGCATCTGTCATTTCAGTTTCAATAAAACCTGGCGCAATAGAATTACACCTGATGTTACGTGAACCTAATTCCAAAGCTGTCGATTTTGTAAAACCATTAATAGCTGCTTTTGATGCTGAGTAATTTGCTTGACCTGCATTACCCTTTACTCCAACTACTGAACTCATATTAATAATAGAACCTTTTCTTTGCTTAAGCATTGGGCGCAAAACTGCTTTTGTCATATTGAATACTGATTTCATATTTATATCCATTACACTATCAAAATCGTTTTCAGACATACGCATCAATAAACCATCTTTTGTAATTCCTGCATTATTAACTAATACATCAATACTCCCAAATTCTTCTAATACATCAACTGCTAGTTGCTGTGCAGCCTCAAAATTAGATGCATCCGACTTATATCCTTTTACTTTACAGCCATTAGCCGAAAGTTCATCTTCCAAAGCCTTGGCTTTTTCGTCTGATGAACGGTATGTAAACGCAATATTTGCACCTTGTCTTGCAAATACTTCAGCAATTCCCCTACCAATACCCCTACTAGCACCTGTAATAATAACAGTCTTACCTTCTAATAATTTCATACATTTAAATTTTAAAAATCAAAGATAGAAAAAGCCATTAAATTGAGGACTTTTTATCAATTTATAGTAACAAGTTTACAACAATAATCTATCTAATTAAGATAATGGAGCCATACTCATTATGTTTCCAGCCCTCAAAATCCTGATAATAGATTTCATATATATAAGTATCTGAAGGTAAATCATTCTTAGCTTTATAATGTTTTCCATCCCAGCCAGCTTCCATTTTACAGTTTAATTCGGAAGAACTAGTTGTTTGATATACTAACTCTCCTTGTGAAGTATAAACTTTAAACAAGAAATTCGGCTCACGGACAGCATGACAATCAATACAAAACTTATCGTTTGTATTATTCCCATCAGGAGTGAAAGCATTAGGAATATACATATAGTATTCTTCCCTAACCCAAACTTGATGCTTAGCAGTATCCAAGCAACCCATATCATCAGTGACAATTAAACTACTTTCATACATTGCAGAAATACCAATACCAAACTGATCAACAGGAAAAATATGATGAGGATTATATTCAATTAACTCATCTGAGTTATCTCCGAAATTCCATTTCTGCTCAATAATACTTCCTAAGGATTGACTAATAAAATCTGCCTGAGGGTACAACACCGATAAGGTATCACTAAGTAAATGAATGATTGCCGTAGGAGATGAGACAACAGTTACTACACCACTTCCATTCATATCTCCTTGATGGAAAGCATCACTAAAACTTTTTAACGTATAAATTCCATCTATCTTTGTTGATATAAAATACATTATATCATGAGTAGTAATTGAAGCCTGCCCCACTCCATTTATGGCATAAACAAATGTAAAAGGGGCGTTACCCTGAAAATCAACTTTCACAATAGCAAAACCAGCATTATCACATATTCTTTCATCAGCAGATATAAATGCTGCAGGCTGAGCATTTATTAGCAAAGGGGAAAATAGAAATATGACGATCTTTTTTATCATGGAGCAAATATAAAAAAAGCCCTACAAAAATGTAGGGCTCTTTTCAGTATTATGGATACATCTATTATTTTTCCTCTTTTACATCTTCTTCTTTTACTTCTTCAAACTCAACATCTGTTACATCATCAGTTGCTGCTTCACCCTGATCTCCTTCAGCAGCAGCACCTTCTTCTTGTGATGCTTTATACATTTCTTCCGATGCAGCCGTCCAAGCAGTATTTATTTTCTCCATTACAGAATCAATAGCAGCTAAGTCTTTGCTTTCATGTGCTGCTTTTAACTCAACTAAAGCTTCTTCAATTGGCGCTTTTTTATCATCAGATAATTTTTCACCGAATTCCTTTAACTGCTTTTCAGTTTGGAAAATCATTCCATCAGCTGCATTAATTTTATCAGCTGTTTCTTTTGCTATATTATCTGCCTCAGCATTTGCTTCTGCTTCTTGCTTCATTTTTTCAATTTCCTCGTCTGAAAGTCCTGAAGAAGCTTCTATTTTAATGTTTTGTTCTTTTCCTGTAGCTTTATCTTTTGCTGACACATTTAAGATTCCATTTGCATCAATATCAAAAGTTACTTCAATTTGTGGAATTCCTCTTTGTGCAGGTGGAATATCGGATAATTGGAAACGACCAATTGACTTATTATCATTTGCCATTGGACGCTCACCTTGCAATACATGAATATCAACAGCAGGTTGATTATCAGCGGCCGTTGAGAATACTTCTGATTTCTTTGTAGGGATAGTTGTATTCGCTTCAATTAATTTTGTCATTACACTACCCATAGTTTCGATTCCTAATGAAAGAGGAGTTACATCTAATAACAAAACATCAGTAACATCACCTGAAAGTACACCTCCTTGAATAGCTGCTCCAACTGCAACAACCTCATCAGGATTCACTCCTTTTGAAGGAGATTTTCCAAAGTACTTTTCTACTACATTCTGTATAGCTGGAATACGAGTTGAACCTCCTACTAAAATAACCTCATCAATATCAGAAATAGTCATTTTAGCATCCTTCATTGCCTTTTTACAAGGAACAATTGTTGCTTGAATTAATTTATCAGCTAATTGTTCAAATTGTGCTCTTGTTAAAGTACGCACTAAATGCTTAGGACCTGAAGCTGTAGCGGTAACATAAGGTAGATTAATTTCAGTTTGTGTTGAAGAAGATAATTCAACTTTCGCTTTTTCAGCTGCTTCTTTTAATCTTTGTAAAGCCATTGGATCTTCTCTTAAGTCCATGCTTTCTTCCTTTTTAAACTCATCTGCTAACCAATCAATAATCACTTGGTCAAAATCATCTCCTCCTAAGTGTGTATCTCCATTAGTTGATTTTACTTCAAATACTCCATCTCCTAGATCAAGAATAGAAATATCAAAAGTACCACCTCCTAAATCAAAAACCGCAATTGTTTTATCATCATCCGATTTATCAAAGCCATATGCTAATGCAGCAGCAGTTGGTTCATTGATAATTCTTTTTACTGTAAGACCTGCAATTTCTCCAGCCTCTTTAGTTGCTTGTCTTTGTGCATCATTAAAATAAGCAGGTACAGTTACAACTGCTTCAGTAACGGTAGTTCCTAAATAATCTTCAGCAGTTTTTTTCATTTTCTGCAATACCATTGCTGAAATTTCTTGCGGAGAGTACAATCTACCATCAATATCAACTCTTGGCGTGTTGTTATCTCCTTTTACTACTTTGTATGAAACATTCTTAATTTCCTTAGCCATTGCCGTGAAACTTTCACCCATAAATCTTTTTATAGACGCTATAGTTTTTGTTGGATTAGTAATTGCTTGACGCTTTGCACTATCACCTACCTTACGCTCACCACCTTCAATAAAAGCAACAATTGAAGGAGTTGTTCTTGCTCCTTCTGCATTTGGAATAACCACTGGTTCATTCCCTTCCATTACAGAAACACATGAATTTGTTGTTCCTAAATCGATTCCGATAATTTTACTCATTTTATTATGTTTTAAATTTAAATAATTTGCTTTCTGTTAGATAATAATTGCAATTACAATGCCACAACAGTTTATACGTCAAAACTGACATAAAAACAAAACCCTAGAGAAAATTAAAACTGATTTACTGACAGAGCGTCAGATTATTGAAAGTTTCTGTCCAAACCATCAATTGAAACTAAATAATTAATTGTTCTATCTGCAAAATCAAAACCTTTACTTGTTTTAGTAAATCTTGATGAAAACAAACCTATACCATTATTAATATTGGTAAACTGAGGACGTTCCTGGACTATACCAGTAATTTCTTCATTAATTACTCTATATGTTTTTAAATCTTCTGAACCCACTGTCATCACTAAATCAATGCTGAGAAATCTTCTATCAATTGATGGATCTTGCACCAATTCATTTTTTAAAAAATTAAAAAACTTCTGCCCTTCAAATTCAAAAATCTCAGTACCTTCTAAAACTGAACTAGTATAGGTCAGGCTTTTAGCAATATTATTTTCATTATAATTAAAAACTAAATCTATTTGATACTGCACTCCATTATCAGTAGAGTTTTCCCACGTTACTACTGTAGAGCTAAATTTAGTTGCACTTGGGGTTCCAGGAATCCAAGTTTCTATAAATCCGAAAGGAAAACCCTCACCCATATCGAAACTAAAATTTGAAATAATGTTAGTCATTGAACTCACTTGATTACCAGTAATATTATTTTTAATTAGCAACTCATATTCAGCATTAGAATTCAAGAAATTATTATTCTCAAAAGTATATACAATAATTGAATCATTAAAAATTCCTTCATCTCTTAATGTTGGAACCTCATCCAAAACAATGGTATCTGTAATTCCATTATTTTTTACTCTTATCAATTTAACAGCTAGCTCATCCTGATCAAAATTAATTGAATCAGCATATTGAGCCATTTGCAGTGCATCCATTTTACCTAGAAAAGCTTTACTAATCTTAATTTGCTGAGTTTCTTCACCTATTCCTGCATCCAAAAGCCCGTACACAACTGTCACTTCCTCCCAATCTGCATTCACATCAAAATCAGTATCACAGGAAGTAAATACGATTGCAAAAACACTAAGTATTAAATAAATTTTTTTCATGTTTGCAAAGTTATCCTTTTATATGATATGATAAACGCATAATGTGTAAATTTGCCACGCTCTGAACTAAAAATAAAAATGAAAACAATTTTCACCACTTTAATATTATGTGTAATTTTCATAAACAATGGAATAGCTCAACAAATATCATCAGAGGCTTATAGTTATACTGAAATACTTGAAGATTTCAGCCAAGAAGGAAATATTTTTCCTATAATAAATACTACTAAAAATCAATTTATAATTGATAATGGTGATTACTTTTTAAGTAGAAATGACAAAGATAGTCAGCACACAATCACTGCTAATAACTCTCCTTTTTCAGATTTTATATTAAAAACAAGTATCCGCATAGGGCCAAGTAATAATAAAAATGCAAGTATCGGAATTATACTAAAAGCTCAACAAAAACAGGAAGGAGCAATAATTTTTGAAATAAACAAAAATGGTGAATACCGAATAAAACAACTCCTGAACAACACCTACAAAACAATTAATGGCGTTAGTAAAAATGAAGGTTGGATTAAAAGCAAATTAATAAAGCTAGTTAATGAACATAATCTTATAGAAATAAGAATTGAAAACAATGCTTTTGATGTCTATGTAAATAATGAATATTTGACTACCTTCATTAATTCAGACTACACAAATGGATCATGCGGATTTGTTATTAGCCCTGAAACAAAAGCTAGGATCGCCTACTACCACATTATTACAAAAGGAAAAAGCACTGCTGATAAAATCGCTTATAGTAGCAATACAAATACTTCAATTGAAGAATTAAATAATAAAATTACTCTCCTTGAGAAAAACAATGTAAAACTTAATTTATTAAATACTGAAGGGAAAGAAAATCAGAGATTGGAATTAAAATCCCTAAGGAAAGAGATTAACAACCAGGCTGATATAAAAATTGAGCAAGAAAAAGAAATAGCAAGTCTGAATAGAACAATTACTAGTTTAAAAAGTAAAAGCACAAGTTCAACTAACAAACAGCAAACAGATAAGATAGAGGCTTTAAAGCAAAAAATTACAATCGAAAAATCAGTAAACACTAATTTAAATGAAGCTACACTCACTAGTGAACTTAAATATGCAAACCAGGAAATATCTACTTTACAAAAAACCAAAAACAAACAAGGTGAGATTGTTAACGACATAAATAGTCAACTTTCTTTATTAAAAGCCAAACAACTTGATTTAAAGTATGAAGTACAAACTTTGAAGAAGAAAACAAGTAACCTAGAAAAAATCAATATTGAGTTAAAAGAATTATTCATTCTTAAAGACTTTGAAGCAAATGGTGTTAAACCTTCTGATTTAATTAAGAGTACTAACCCCTACTCAACACCAAAAGAGCTAAAAGGAAATAGCACAATATATGCTGTACAGTTTGGTGTATTTATGCAAGTGCAAGCATATTCTACATTAAAAGTATTGGATGACGTTTGGTACGAAAAAACTGAACATGGTACTTTTGTTTACCTTTCAGGACAATTCAAAAATCCAAAAGTAGCAACAGCACACAAAAACAAAGTTGCAGCTTTAGGATACCCTAATGCATTTGTAGTAACCCTTAGAAAATAAAAAATGTCAGTAGCTAAAAAAGATTATAAAAGAGTAACCACTAATAGCCTTGGTGAAATGAAGCAAAATGGAGAAAAAATCTCCATGCTTACCGCCTACGATTATACCCTTGCCAAAATTATTGATGGGGCAGGAATTGATGTCATCTTAGTCGGTGATTCAGCATCCAATGTAATGGCAGGTTATGAAACTACTTTACCTATTACGCTTGATCAAATGATTTATCATGCAGCATCAGTTGTACGTGCTGTTAATAGAGCTTTGGTGGTAGTAGACATGCCTTTTGGTTCTTATCAAGGAAATTCACTTGAAGCCCTTTCATCAGCAATTAGGATTATGAAAGAAAGTGGCGGACATTCAGTAAAGTTAGAAGGAGGAAGTGAGATTATAAAATCAGTTGAGAGAATACTAACTGCAGGAATTCCTGTTATGGGACATTTAGGACTTACCCCTCAATCCATCTACAAATTCGGAACATACACAGTAAGGGCTAAAGAAGAAGAAGAGGCCGAAAAACTATTATCTGACGCTAAACTACTAGAAGGAGCAGGATGCTTTGCTTTAGTATTAGAAAAAGTACCTGCCCAATTAGCCAAAAAAGTAGCGGAAAGTATAAACATTCCTGTTATTGGAATTGGAGCTGGAGGTGGAGTTGACGGACAAGTACTTGTACTGCACGACATGCTAGGCATGACTCACGAGTTTAATCCTAGATTTTTAAGAAGATACCTTAGTTTGTTTGATGAAATTACAGGAGCTGTACAAGGCTATGTTTCAGATGTAAAATCATCAGATTTCCCTAATGAGAAGGAACAATACTAATGTTAGAGGTATTATATGAGGACAATCACATAATCGCGATTAATAAAAAATCGGGTGATATAGTACAAGGTGACAAAACAGGTGACGCACCATTATCCGATTTTGTAAAAGCATATATCAAAAAGAAATACAACAAACCTGGAGAGGTGTTTTTAGGAACAATCCATAGGTTGGACCGCCCTACTTCAGGAGTGGTACTGTATGCCAGAACAAGTAAGGCACTTACTCGTATGAACGAGCAATTCCGTGAAAAGCAAGTACAAAAAACTTATTGGGCTGTGGTGGAAAATGCACCAGCAAATGATTCAGGAACGCTTGAAAATTATTTACTTAAAAACCAGAAGCAAAACAAATCATATGTTACTAAAGTAGCAGATGCTAAACATGCCATATTGGACTTTAAGTTTCTTAAAAAGTTAGATAATTTTTATCATTTGGAGATAAAACCAAAAACTGGAAGACACCACCAAATAAGAGTGCAATTAGCACATATAGGCTGCATCATTAAAGGCGATTTGAAGTATGGTGCTAAAAGAAGTAACAAAGACGCAAGCATCCATTTATTAGCTCAAAAGCTAGAGTTTTTGCACCCAGTTAAAAAAGAACCCATAACTATAGTTGCTCCAGCCCCAAAGGATAGCATTTGGGAGGCTTGTAAATAAAAAAACCCACCATTTGATAGGGTACTTTTTTCTGTCATCCTATGTTTGCCAAAGTAAATAGATAATTGATTATTATTTACTTTACATAAGTTTAACCAAAAGGAAGGATTTTAGTAAAATAATTTTTGTCTTAGCGAACCTTTAGGTGTGGCTATCTTAAAAGAATAGATTGCTTCATTGTATTCGCAATGACATTTATACATCACCCCTCAGCACTAAAGGACAGCTCCCCTGAAAGGTGAGCAATTATAAAGTATTTTTAAACAGGATCAACATCTAAAATAAAACGCACTGCTTTATAATCAGTATGATTTTGCATTTTTTCTATAATCGTATGCAAGATACTTTTAGCTTCAGAAATTGAAGCTTCATGCTCAATTTTTAACAATACATTCTTGTGGTAATAATTCCGTATCCTAGAAATTGCAGGATATTCAGGACCCAAAACTCTAGAACCAAAACTTTTGCGCATTAAACCCACTAAAGCAGTGGCTGTATCATCCAATTTTCTTTGGTTTTTATGCTTTAAAGTAATCCCAATTAAACGGTTGTAAGGCGGATAAGAAAACAGCTTTCTCTCCTGAACTTGCTGACGAATAAAACTAGTATAATCATTTGCTTTTAGCAGCCCAAACATCTCATGCTCTTCATCATAAGTTTGTACCAACACTTGACCTTGTTGTCCTTTCCGCCCTGCCCTACCTGAAACTTGCATCATGAGCTGAAAAGCCCTTTCGTAAGCTCTAAAATCTGGGAAATGTAACATGCTATCTGCATTCAAAATGCCCACCAAAGCTACATTATCAAAATCCAAACCCTTAGTAACCATTTGTGTTCCTACCAATATGTCAATCCTCCCCTGTTCAAAGTCAGTAATTATTTGCTGATGTGCATTTTTTCCCCTTGTGGTATCATAATCCATACGCTTGGTTACATAAGTGGGTAGCAAATCCTTCAAACTTTCTTCAATCTGCTCAGTACCAAAACCTTTGTCTGAAAAATCATTAGCCGTACAACTCGGACAAAACTCTGGCACTTGCTCAGTATATCCGCAATAATGACATTTTAACTGATTGTTCCATTTATGATAAGTCAGGCTCACATCACAAGCATTACAATTAGGCGTATACGCACAAGTACCACAACTAAGCACTGGTGAATACCCTCTCCTATTTTGAAATAAAATTACTTGCTTTCCTGCTTCTAAAGTTTCGGTAATAGCACTTAGCATTTTGGGTGCAAACTGCTGGGTCATCTGTTTTTTAAGATGGGCTTTGCGTATATCTATCGTTTGGATTTTTGGCAGAGCAATACCAGCAAAACGAGTGTGCATTTCAACCAAAGCATATTTTCCTGTTTTGGCATTATGATAGCTTTCCACACAAGGTGTGGCTGAACCCAATAACACTTTTGCTTTATGCAAGTGAGCTAAATAAATAGCGGCATCCCTAGCATGATATCTTGGTGCAGGCTGATGTTGTTTAAAGGAAGAATCATGTTCCTCATCCACAATTATAAGTCCTAAATTGTTAAATGGTAAAAACAAAGCTGACCTAGCCCCCAACATAATTGGGTATTTCATTTTTTTGTTATCCTGCTCCTGTACTGCTTTCCAAACTTCAACCCGCTCTCCATTGTTCAAATGAGAATGAGTAATCCCCACTTTATTCCCAAAATGTTTTTGCAAACGCTTAATAATTTGGGTAGTCAAAGCAATTTCAGGTAACAAATACAATACCTGTTTCCCTTGTTTCAAATGCTGTTCAATTAACTTTATATATAGTTCTGTTTTTCCTGATGAAGTAACACCATGCAAAAGACATACTTCCTTTTCTTTAAAAGCTAACTCAATCTCTTGCAAGGCTTTTTGCTGAAAATCCGCCAACTGCTTATCTTCAATTAACTCCTGGCTCGATTTTAACAAACGACTTATCCCTTCTTGTTCAATTATAAAAATTTCTTTTTTCACTAAAGCATTAAAAATAGCTCTACTCAATCCTACTTGTTTTAACAAGTCAGCAACTATCCATTTTTTAGTAGGATTTGCTGTACTTAACTGCTGATAAGTTTTAACAAATTCCAACTGCTTAGCACTTAACTTTATATTTTCTAATAATTCATCACTCGATATAAAGCGGACTATTTTAACTACTTTTTCTTTGTACTTATCGTGCAAATCCTCTTTTATCTGCACCACTTCCTTACGTATAAGTTCATTAATAAAGGAAAAAATATTTTTAATCGGAATCAGTTTAGCTATTTCAGCTATGTTTAACTCTTCTTGATGGCTAAGTGCATTCAATAGCAAATTCTCTTCTGGTTTCAAGTGTTCAATATCTCCATCAAAATCAGGATGCACAATCACCTTGGATTCACTAGCCAACTTTAAGGAAGAAGGTAAAGCTGCATGCATTACATCCCCCAAGTTACACATGTAATAGGAAGCTATCCAATCCCAAAATTTAAGCTGAATACTATTTACAACAGGAGGTTCATCCAAAACAGCCAAAAGAGGCTTTGCTTCATATTTACTTGGCTTTCTATCGTGCACCTGTTTTATAATAGCAGCATACAATTTTCGCACCCCAAACTGAACTACTACTCTCTGCCCCAATAATAAGTCCTCTTGATCGGTACTATAAGTAAATGTACCTTTAAGTGGTAAAGGCAAAATAACATCAATGTATTTTAAAGGACTAAACATGAAAAGCAAAGATGAATATTTAGTTTTTAAAATAACAATACTGGCGCATGGAATTTACCATCAATATTTGACTGCATAAGATTAGTATTTATTGTATGAGTGGAAACAATTTTATATTCTTAAAAATTCCTAAATTTGCATATAAATAATAATAATGAAAAAGACACTTCTACTTATTTCCGCAATAGCATTCCTATTTACATCTTGTGATAAAGACAAAGCTATAAAAACAGACTTAACTATCAATTTTACTCATTCAGTTGATGATTCAGAATTAATAACTAATAGTATGATTTACACTAATGAAGCTGAGGAAAATTATGATATTCAGACTCTAAAATACCTTATATCTGACATTATTTTACATTCAGAAAATGGCAACAGCTTATTATTAAATGAGGTTCATTTTATTGACATCTCTGATGAATCAACTTTTAGCTTTACCTATAATGATGTTCCTAATAATGATTATACATCAATCTCATTTGACATGGGGCTCGATACTGCTAGAAATATTTCTAACAAATATGTAAATGAGGATTTTCATACAACAATGTATTGGCCAGAACCAAATGGAGGAGGGTATCATTACATGAAATTTGAAGGAGCTTATAATAATGATTCAACATTCTATAATACACATACAGGAGGTACTATGGGAGCTGATTATTCATTTAATTATGTAGAAAACATTTCTTTAACAGTAGATAATGATTTAGGGAATGTATCTGCAAATATAAATATGGAATTAAACAATTGGTACAACTCCCCCAACCAGATAGAATTTTCTAGTTATGGAATGGGAATAATGATGAATATGATGATACAAATGAATATTCAAATGAATGGAAACACAGATGTCTTCTCAGTTACTATAGATAAGTAAGTATGAAAAGTCTGATATATCTTCTATTAGGTACAATTTTAATTATTTCTTGCAAAAAAGATTTAGCACCTATTAGTGGATGTACTGATAATATTGCCATAAATTACAATCCAAATGCGATAACTGAAGATCAAAGTTGCAACTATTTTAATACTACTCCATATGTTATTGAAACTCCATACGGATTTCCTGACATGAAAATACCATTCGACAATCCAATGACAGTTGAGGGAATTGCTTTAGGAGAAAAACTATTTAAGGATCCAATACTAAGCGCCGATAAAACTCAAGCATGTATAAATTGTCATCAACAAAATTTTTCTTTTTCAGACCCTATTCAATTTAGCACAGGAATTGATAATATTCAAGGCAATAGAAACGCCTCTGCATTAATAAATCTAGGTTGGAATACAAGTTTTAATTGGGATGGCAGCTCTTTAACTTTAGAAGAGCAAGCATTTGAACCAGTTACTAATTCTATTGAAATGCATAATACCTGGATGAATGTAGAACT
Source organism: Cryomorphaceae bacterium (assembly GCA_949511925.1). Lineage (GTDB taxonomy): Bacteria > Bacteroidota > Bacteroidia > Flavobacteriales > BACL11 > UWMA-0277. The sequence goes on from CATEYX010000117.1 coordinate 18,777, forward strand.
AGAACTGAATTCCCATAGTAATTATCCTTTTCTATTTAAGCAGGCTTTTAACATTAATTATATTGATTCAATTCATATAGTGAAAGCAATTGCTCAATTCGAGAGAACCCTTATCTCTACAAATAGTAAACTTGACAGGTATCTAAAAAATGAAGAACAACTTACTATTTCAGAATTAAATGGATATGCTATATTTAACACAGAAAAAGGAGATTGCTTTCATTGTCATAGCACAAATATGTTTATGGATAATCTGTTTCATAATAACGGATTGGACAATGAGCCTTTTACTGACCTTGGACGAGCTAAAGTTACATCAAACGCTTCAGATAATGGAAAGTTTAAAACACCTACCTTAAGAAATGTTGAGATGACCGCACCCTATATGCATGACGGCAGGTTTGCTACTTTAGAAGAAGTTGTTGAACATTATGATTCTGGAGGGAAATATTCAACAACTGTTGATCCATTAATGAAAAAATTAGGCGTTGGTTTGCAATTGTCAAACCAAGAAAAAATAGATTTAGTTTCCTATTTAAAAACCCTAACTGACAATGAATTTATTGGTAGTGATTAATCAATGATTTTTCAGTAAATTTGCAATCCTAAATCTTAATTTTGAAACAACTATTTTTTTTATTTCTTTTCACAAGTACAATTCTTTTCGCACAAGAAAAGAATTGCGGAAGTAATTTGCTTCTCAACAAATACTATAAGACAAACCCTGAAGCAAAAAAAAGTCGTTTAAAATTAGAGAATCAAACTACAAAATTCCAAATTCAAAAAGGAATAAATACTACTATACCAGTTGTGGTACATATAGTTTATAAAAACGGAAACGAAAACATTTCAAATGCTCAAATTCAAAGTCAGCTAGATGTACTTAATGAGGATTTTACGCGAACCAATGCTGATGCCTTTAATACACCTGCTGATTTTCTACCAATAGTATCTAACACTCAAGTTAACTTTTGTTTAGCGCAACAATCTCCTAACGGAAATCCAACTAATGGTATTATAAGAAAGCAAACTACTACTAATTTCTTTCCACTTTTCGGAGATGCAATTTATTATGATTCACTAGGAGGAAGTACTGCCTGGAACACTCAAATATACTTAAACATTTGGGTAGCCGAAATAGAAAGTGGAATACTTGGCTGGGCACAATTTCCTGCAGCAGGTGACACCAATACTGATGGAGTAGTTATTGATTTTGAGCATTTCGGAACAATAGGAACTGCAATATACCCATATGATTTAGGGCGTACAGCCACCCATGAAGTTGGACATTGGTTTAACCTATATCATACTTGGGGAGACAATAGTTGTGGTAACGATTATGTAAACGATACTCCAATACAAGAACAAGGAAACTTTGGCTGTAAAATACACCCTTATATAAGCTGTAGTAACACAGGCGATATGTTTATGAACTTTATGGACTACACTAATGATGCCTGCATGAATTCATTTACTGAGGGACAAAAGGATAGAATATGGTCAAGCATAAGTAATTGGCGAACTGGCTTACTTACCTCTAATGGTTGTGTTCCTACAAATATTCCCAACAGTGATGCGGGAATTATTTCCATTATAGAACCAAATAATCTGAACTCAAATTGCGCAAGCCCTATTTACCCAAAAGTAGTTCTTAAAAATTATGGACTTACTAACTTGAATTCTGTTACTATTAAATACAACATCAACAATAATAACAACATCTATTATAGCTGGAACGGAGATCTTCAAACTAATGAACAAGACACTATTTTGCTTTCAGCATTAAGCAGTACAGGTACTTCTCACTTATTAAATGTTAGTACCCAATACCCTAACAATTCTACAGACATAAATCCAAGCAATGATAAGGAGTCAATAATTTTTTCCTCTATCAATGGAGAACAAGTTCAGCTAAATTTTATGACTGATAATTATGCATTAGAAACTTCTTGGGTATTGCTTGATGATAATAATAACATTATAGATAGTGGAGATAGTTTAACAAACAACACACTTTATCAAAGTATCTATTGCTTAGCCTACGATTGTTATAAATTTGTAATTAATGATAGTCAGGGAGATGGATTTTGTTGCAATTTTGGAAATGGAAGCTTTACAATCTCATCTAGTATTGGAAATAATCAATACATACAAAACGCACCATTTACTTTTACTGATACATCATATTTTTGTCTTGGTAATACAATAGTACATGAAAAGAATAATAACTTTAAATTACACCCAAATCCAACTAATGGAACCTTATGGATAAATGATAATTTAGCAATCAACAATACTCCTATATTCGCGCGCATGTTAAATAACCTCGGTCAAACTGTTTTATCTACTAGAATAGTAAACAACAAAATAGATTTAAGTCGTTTAAATAATGGTGTTTACCAAATATTAATTGAAACAAATAAAAAACAATATAATCAAAAAGTAATAATTAAAAAATGAAAATAATAATAATTCTCTCTTTCTCTGTACTCCTAAACTTACAGATTACTGCTCAAGAAAACTTAAAAAAATGTATATCTACTTCATTAGCTGAAAAGGAACTTATTAGTAACCCTGATTATGCTGAAGGAAGAGCAAATGTAATTGCAGAAAACAAAATATGGCTGCAAAATGATTCACAAGAAAAAATTACAATTAATATCCCTGTAGTTGTTCACATTGTTCATAGATCAAATTACACACAAATAGGACAAGGAAATAATATCTCTAATGCACAGATTGAAGATGCATTAAGAGTATTAAATGAAGATTACAGTAAAACTAATCCTGAATATCCAAATCCACCAAGAAATACATTCTTAAATTATTGGGGAAATCCTGATATGAAATTTTGCCTAGCAACTATTGATCCTGATGGGAATTCTACAAGTGGAATCACAAGAACTCCAACTACAAAACTATCTTTTGATGCTGATACTGAAAGTAATGACATGAAGAAAACTTCAACGCTAGGGAAAGATGCTTGGGATCCTTCAAACTACTTAAATATTTGGGTATGTAACCTGAGTAACGCTGGAGGAGGAGGAGTAACATTAGGATATGCCTACTTACCAGGACTACCAAATTGGAATGCTTGGAAAGATGGATTAGTAATTGACTATCAATATTTCGGGACTATTGGAGTTGCTTCATCAAGTAGTGATGGAAGAACTGCAACTCATGAAATAGGACATTACTTAGGACTAAACCACACCTTTGCTGAAGCTTCTTGGAATGGTCAGGGTCCCTGCGATGGTCCGCAAGGAACCTTACAATGTTGTGATAATGATAATGGTAATGTTGATGACACTCCTGCTGCAAAAGATATTTACTTTGGAAATGTTATATCAAGTACTAACAACAATACATGTAATGATTTAAGCTACGCTAACGCATTTAATACTGATGTTCTAGATATGGATGAGAATTTTATGGCATATTCTAATACTTCTTGGATGTTTACCAATGGTCAAATAGGTGTTATGAATGCTACATTAAATGGTTACCGTTCTTCTCTAAAAAATTCAACTGTAAGTGTGAATTGTAATGGGTCAGTTGGAACAAGTTTAAATAATAATCAGTTAGAAAACCTAGATATTTACCCTAACCCAACACATGGAAAATTAAATATTGCTTCAGCTGATAAAATTATCACTTTAAGTATTACAAATATTATTGGTAAAGAAATATTATTTATTAAAGATTTTTCAGCAAATACTATTGATTTATCATCTTATAAAAATGGATTTTACTTTATCAATATCAATACTGATAAAGGAACACATATTGAAAAAATTATTCTTACTAAATAATGCTACAAACTAACCTGATTCTTGAACAGTTGGATAGTGGTTTAAAACCAATTGTTACGAAAATAATTAATCAAGAAAGAATAACTGAACAAGAAGGAGTTAAGCTTTATAAAGAGGCTCCAATTTCTCTTTTAGGCACACTAGCTAATGCTATTCGAGAAACAAGAAATGGAAACCAAACTTACTTCAACAAAAATATTCATATTGAACCTACTAATATTTGTGTTTTTGATTGTAAGTTTTGTTCTTATTCAAGGTTATTGAGTAAAAAATCAGAAGCTTGGGAGTACACCATTGATGAAATGGTTGAAATCCTACAAAAATATGAAGGGAAAGAAATTACTGAAGTTCACCTTGTAGGCGGGGTACACCCAAAAATGGGCTTACATTATTTTATTGAACTTATCAAAAAGATAAAAGCATTACGCCCTGACATACATGTAAAAGCATTTACTGCTGTTGAGTTAGAATACATGTGCCGAAAAGCTAAAGTAAGCTACACTGAAGGATTGTCAATGCTAAAAGAAGCGGGACAAGGTTCATTACCTGGAGGAGGTGCCGAAATTTTTGATGAAGAAGTAAGAAATATAATCTGTAAAGATAAATGTACGGCAGAGCAATGGTTAGCAATACATGAAGCTGCTCACAACTTAGGAATGCCTTCCAATGCAACAATCCTATATGGCCATATTGAAGAACCTAAACATATTGTTGACCATATGAGTAGGTTAAGAAATCTGCAAGACAAAACCAATGGCTTCAATACTTTTATTCCTTTAAAATACCGTAATGGAAATAACCAAATGTCACACATAAAGGAAGTTAATGTTGTTGATGACGTGAGGCTATATGCTTTTGCAAGAATTTTCATGGACAATTTCGATCATTTAAAAGCGTATTGGCCAATGATAGGAAAAAGAACTACACAAAACTTATTAGCTTTTGGAGTAGATGATATTGATGGAACAATTGATGATACTACTAAAATATACTCTATGGCAGGTGTTGAAGACCAAAACCCAACAATGAGTACTAAGGATATTGTAGCTTTAATTAAAGCAGTAGGTCGCACCCCAATAGAAAGAGATACTGTTTACAATACGATTAAAGAGCACTAAATTTTAAAGCTGTTGATGGTTAGCATATTTACGCCATTTTTCAATTAGCAGCTGCATATCCTCTGCTAAGTCAGAATCAAATAAAACATCTTCATTAGTTGTAGGATGTGCAAAGCCTAAGGATTTTGCATGTAAGGCTTGTCTATCACAGATTTTAAAACAATTATGTACAAACTGCTTGTACTTTGTAAATGTAGTTCCTTTTAAAATACGATCACCTCCATATTCTTCATCATTAAAAAGAGGATGTCCAATAAATTTGAAATGAGCTCTAATCTGATGTGTTCTACCCGTTTCTAGTTTACACTCAATTAAAGTTGTGTAACCAAAACGCTCAAGCACTTTATAGTGAGAAACAGCATGCTTTCCATATTCTCCATCAGAAAAGACATCCATTATTTTTCTGTTTTTTAAACTCCTACCAATATGTCCAGTTATAGTTCCTTCCTCCTCCTTTACATCGCCCCAAACCAATGCAATATACTTTCTATTTAAATCTCTATCCTCAAACTTTTTAGCCAAAGTAGTCATACTTCTTACAGTTTTAGCAATCACTAAAATTCCAGAAGTATTTTTATCAATCCTATGCACTAATCCGGGCCTATCCTCCTCTCCCATATTAGGCAAATTCTGGAAATGAAAAGCTAAAGCATTTACTAGAGTTCCATCATAGTTTCCAAATCCTGGATGAACAACCATACCAGCTTCCTTATTGACAATTAACAAATCATCATCCTCATACATAATGTTGATTGGAATATCTTGTGGTAATAATTCATTTTTTTCCTGAGGAAAATCATAAACGACCGTCACCACATCATTTCCTTTTACTTTATAGTTAGACTTCACCACCACGTCATTAACCCTAACATTACCAGCTTTTACAGCTTGCTGGATCTTTGATCGAGTTGAAAACTCAACAAAATTTTGTAAATATCTATCTACCCTTAAAGGGTTTTGTCCTTTATCAGCAACAAAATTATAGTGTTCAAACTCTTTAGTTTCTCCCATTTTATTCTATTATAAATTTTTGAAAATTCCTAACTTTATTATTCCACACTTCTACAACATAGATTCCAGATGATAAATCATTAATATTTAGCTTACAATTAGTAGTAGAAACAAAACTCTGCTTCACTAATTTACCTTGTAGGTTATAAATTAAAATTATATTATTTATTGTACTCAAAATAATATTTAATTCTTGCTTTGCAGGATTAGGATACAGCTTAAAATCACCCGTTTTCATCTCATCTTGTGCTAAGATAATCTCATCCATACTTACTACAGGGCGTATCATCCAAGCACCTGGATAAGATGAATTATTCCAACCTGAACCAATATTATAAAACATAAATTGATTTACTGATTTGTTCTTATCCAAACCAATATTTAATAAATCACCTGTAGTTTGCTCCCAACCAACATAAAAAGTTCCAATCATTTGAAAAATAGAATCCAAATAATAATAATGAAATTCACCATTTTCAGTATGATTAGGATACACTTCTTGCTGATGTAAAATTGAGCCTGGCTGCCCAACATTATTATCCCAAACTGTAAGGTAAAATGGAATATGATTTACTGAATCTAACATTTGAGGGAAATACATTTCAATAGCCCTTAAGGTATCAGGACGATTTAACTTAAATTGATACGCTAACTTAGCACCACTTGTATTAATTCCGTAAGCTGATTCAGCAACTCCATCATCATAGGCAAAACTTGAGTTAAATTGCTGAATATAACAAAGAGTATCGTTCCATTTATTATCATCAATACCCGTACTGATAATGTGTTGCATTTTAAAAGAAACACTATCAGGAAATAAAGAAGTGAAAACAGATGAGTTTACTGTAATTGGAGGATTTCTATATTCAAAATTTCCAATAGAATCATAATCAAAAATACTCGCGTTTCTACTTATACCTAAAGTTGGGTAATGAGCAATTAATATATTATTTTCATAAATATTGTATTCATAATCTACATTTATACCGGCACCATTATTTCTTAACAGAACAGAAGCCGTATCATTCATTTCATCTAACTCATTGTTCTTAAAATGCGTCCATGGCATTTGCTCATAGGTTTTTAAAAATGAAGTAGCAGCAGACACAAAAGCAACATCATTTAATTTTATAGTATCGTTTGAATTTAAAAACTCATCAACTTTTACATAATCAATGTGCCAATGGTCAAAATTACCTGAAATTGTAGCATAATTTCTAAACCTAAATTGAAATGCATTGTGCATGAATTTTTGGTCACTTATAAGCTGAACTACTTTTTCAAATTCTTGCATTGATTGTCCAAAAGAGAACCAAACTTGTTCCCATACTAATGTATTGCTGAAAAATTCAAGAACTAAAGAATCATTAAGTTGTGGAGAATCTCCTATTCCTTTACCTTGAAAATAGAACATCAAATAAGCAGTATCAACAGCTGATAAATCAATTTCCTGTGACAGAAGAGTATCTGAAGGAGATGAAGGATTAGTTTGAAAAAAATTTCTTGCAAACCCATATTCATCTAAACCATCAAAAGTTGCAACACCAATAGTAACAGGATTAATAGGGTAAGTACTATTTACAAAAACACTGCTTTGCTCCCACAAATCAATATTAGCAACATTCGAATTATAAGAAAAATCATCAAAAAAAGGTAAAGTGATTACACTCTTATTTTTATTGACAAGTAGCTTATTTCCATTTAAAACAGGATTGCTTACTAAAGCAGACAGCACCTCTTGTCCATTTAACATAGGAGAGGAAAATAGAATAGCTATTAATATAAGAATCCTCATTATAGATCAGTTGTTTTTATTTTTTGAAAAAACAGATCAATTACTGAACCGAGATTCAAAGTATTATCATCATTTCCTACAGGAAATTGCTTATATATTACAGCAGAAGAAGAATCAACAACAGAACGTTTAAAAATTTCAGAACCAATATTTAAAGAAGTTGATTTCAATACAATATTTGCCTCTACTCTAGTCAACCCAACTAAATTAGGTACAATTACACTTTGTTTACTTAAGCCCTTACCAATTACTAAATCTACAATTGCACCATAATACAACTCTTGACCAATTTCAATTTTTATACCGTTTATTTTATAATCTAATACTTTATTAGTTGCAATATCAGCTCGGTATTCCAAAGTCCCTACTTCCAATCCCTTTTTATTCAGTTTTCTTATGGCTTGTCGCAATGACAAATCATAAATATCAGGGAATTCTACTCTCCTTGACTGCAAAGAATTTATTATTAAATAAATTTTTCTATTTCGTTTTACATTAGTTAAAGGAGGCGGATCTTGCTTAACAACTATTCCTTTCCCCTTCCTTTTATCAAAAATAGAATCAATAATTACATAGCGAATATCATTTGCTTCAACCAAAGAATCCAATGCTGAAATTGGTAAATTATTAAAATCAGGAACCTGAATGTATTTATCATGTAGTGTATAGTAATCCAGATACTTTAACCAACCAATAAACAACAACACTAAAGTAATTAGGGCAAGGATAGTGTGTTTGTAAAAACTTTTATCTTTAAGAAAAGCTAGCATCTAAATCTTGTATTTCATATTGAATATCGAATTACAAATATAAAAATTATGCAAGCAAAGGAGTTTGATAAACAATAAATATTTTGTTCTTTTGTTTTAGAATATATAAGATGAAAAATATTGCAATTTTAACGGGTGGCGATTCTGCTGAATATGATATTTCTATCCTAAGTGCTAGTACTGTATTACAACATTTAAATCCTGAATTATTTAAGGGCTATATTATTCATCTTAAAAATGATAAATTCACTGTCATTATCAATGAAATAAAAATTGATATCGACAAAAGCAATTTTACATTTCAAGTAGAAAATAAGCGCATTTCATTTGATGCTGTTTTCATGGCTCTGCATGGAAGTCCTGCTGAAAACGGTTTAATTCAACCATATTTTGACAACTTAAATATCCATTACACATCAAGCAATGCTAAGGTTTCAGCTTTAACTTTTAACAAATATGAATGCAATAAAAAACTAAAAGAATTAGGATTTAGTTGTGCCGCCTCATTTTTATATGAAAAGGGAAACGACATTGTTGAGCAAGAAATTATTGATCGCGTTAAGTTACCCTGTTTTGTAAAGCCAAATGGAGCAGGATCAAGTTTTGGGATATCAAAAGTAAAGAAAAAAGAAGATTTAGTAAAAGCAATTAATAGTGCTCTGCAACATGACAATAAAGTACTCATTGAGCAATTTATAGATGGAATTGAAATAAGCTGTGGAGTTTATTATAGTGAAAACAATATACAAGCGCTACCAATTACTGAAATAGTAACTGAAAATGAATTCTTTGATTACCAAGCAAAATATGAAGGGAAATCCCAAGAAATAACCCCTGCCAAAATTAGCGAAAAACTAACTATTGAAGTACAAAAACTAACAACTGATATCTACAAAGCAATGGAGTTAAGTGGGATTTGCCGTACTGATTATATAATTATGAATGAAAAACCATATATTATTGAAATCAATACTATTCCAGGATTTACAGAAGAAAGTTTAATCCCAAAGCAAATTAAATCTGCTAATTTAAAACTTTCAGTAATTTTTGAAAGTTGCCTAGTTGACAGTAAAGAATAAGTAATATATTAGCATCCAAATTTAGAGACACTATGAGCGATACAAAAAATGATGAAAAACTAAGAATTCTTCAAGAACGATTAGCCCAAATAAAACAAAAACAAGATACACCTGTACCTCCGAGACAACAAAGGGAAGCTGTTATTGAAATACCAACTCCTAAGAATGAAGCTCCAAAAAAAGAAAGTAAACCTATGAATTTATCATGGGTAAAAAGGACTGTAATAGTTGGATCAGTCGCATATGGTATTTTTTACGGATATACAAATATTGATTTTAACTCATTAGTCCCAAACTTTTCAGAAGAAGAAACTCCAGTAGAATTAGCTTCTAGTCAGTTAGAATATAAGTTCAACTTAATTGGAAACAATATTGCTATTATAAGTACCAAAAACTCAATAACGGATGAGGGATCAGCTAAAGCAATGGTGAATGATTTAAAAGTAAAAGGATATAAATGCAACTACTTTTACCTTCCTGAAAACTCAAACCTTTCAGATGAGATTTATCAAGTATTTATTGGTCCTTATGAAAATGAAGAAGAAACTAATCAATGGGCTAAAAACCTTGAGGCTGAATTCAATATTATTACTTTATAATTCTCAATAGATCATAGAACAAAAAACCCACTCAATGAGTGGGTTTTTTATTACCTAAATATTAAGTATTACTTAGCGTAACTTATAGCTCTTGTTTCTCTTATCACAGTTACTTTTACTTGCCCTGGATAAGTCATTTCAGTTTGTATTTTATCAGAAATCTGAAAAGCTAACTCTGATGCTTTTTCATCAGTAACTTTTTCACTCTCTACTACAACTCTAAGCTCTCTACCTGCTTGAATAGCATAAGACTTAAGCACCCCAGGATATCCTAGAGCTGTTTCTTCCAACTCTTTAATTCTTTTAATATACTGATCAGTCATAGCTCTTCTTGCTCCTGGCCTTGCTCCTGAAACTCCATCACATATCTGTATTAATGGTGAAATTAATGAAGTCATTTCTACTTCATCATGATGAGCTCCAATAGCATTACAAACCTCAGGCTTCTCTCCATATTTCTCTGCAAGTTTCATACCAATAATAGCATGTGGTGTTTCTGCATCATCTGCTGAAACTTTACCTATATCATGTAACAACCCAGCTCTTTTTGCATATTTAGTATTCAAACCAAGTTCAGCAGCCATAGTCGCACACATATTAGCTGTTTCACGAGAATGCTGTAATAAATTCTGACCATAAGAAGAACGGTAGCGCATCCTACCTACCATTTTAATAAGTTCAGGATGTAGACCATGAATTCCTAAATCAATAGTTGTTTTTTTACCAATTTGAATAATCTCATCTTCAATTTCATTCTCAGTTTTCTTCACTACTTCCTCAATTCTTGCAGGATGTATTCTACCATCGGTAACTAGTTTGTGTAAAGACAAACGCGCCACCTCTCTTCTTACAGAATCAAAACAAGAAAGTATAATTGCTCCAGGAGTATCATCTACTACAATATCAACACCTGTTGCCGCCTCAATAGCTCTAATATTTCTCCCTTCCCTACCAATAATTCTACCTTTTACAGCATCATTATCAATATTAAAAACTGATACCGAATTCTCAACCGCTTCCTCAGTTGCTATTCTTTGGATAGTTTGAATAACAATCTTTTTTGCCTCTTGCTTTGCAGTAAGTTTTGCTTCTTCAATAGTATTATTTACAATAGATAAAGCTTCAGTTTTCGCCTCATCCTTTAAGGTTTCTACCAATTGTTTTTTTGCCTCATCAGCTGAAAGGTTTGAAATTTGTTCTAACTGTTCAACTTGTAATTTATGTGATTTATTAAGCTCAGCTTGTTTTTTATCTAACACTGACCTTTGTTGATCAATTGTTGCTTTATCTTTTTTAAATTCAGCATCCTTTCTGTTTACTTCAGCCAACTTTTGGTTAAGCGTATTTTCCTTTTGCTTTACCCTTTGGTCAGCATTATTAATATCATTATTCTTCTTATTAATAACCTTTTCATGCTCAGATTTTAACTCGATAAACTTTTCTTTAGCCTGTAAAATTTTCTCTTTCTTTATTTGCTCAGCATTCTTTTGTGCTTCCTCAACTATTAATTTTGCTTTGCCATTATTTTTGCTATTTACAACAAAAAAAGCAATTCCACCTCCAATTAAAATCCCAACTACTGCTATAATTATTTCTATCATTTTCTATTATTTATTAATTAAAAAATCCCGTACTAA
>CATEYX010000118.1 GCA_949511925.1 Cryomorphaceae bacterium
GTAATTTTAAATCCTTAAATTAGCCGACTTAAAACTTAACTATGAAGTGGAAAGTCGGCTTTTTTATTGTTACTCTTTTTTTTACTTGCTGTACAGGTCAATACAATAATGATGAATTGACTATTTTCAAGTACAATGAATCAGCAGGAATAGCAACTTTGGACCCTGCTTTTGCTAAGGATCAGGCAACCATTTGGGCAACCAATCAATTGTTTAATGGTTTAGTGCAATTGGATAACGAATTGAATGTTCAGCCTTCAATTGCTAAAAGTTGGACTATTTCTGGTGATGCTTTAATTTACACTTTTTCTCTAAGAAATGATGTGTTTTTTCATAATGATGAATTATTTGAAAAAGGAAAAGGGAGAAAGGTAATTGCACAAGATTTTGAATACTCATTCAATAGATTACTCAATAAAAAATTGGCAGCACCTGGTGCTTGGGTATTGTTGAATGTAAATAGTTTTAAGGCTGAAAATGATTCTGTTTTCAGTATAGAACTAAGAACACCTTTCCCTGCATTTTTATCCTTACTGAGTATGCAATACTGCTCAGTTGTGCCAAGAGAAATTATAGAAGCAAGAGATTTTAATAGACAGCCTATTGGTACAGGACCTTTTCAGTTTCAATTATGGAAAGATGGGGTGAAATTAGTACTTAGGAAAAACCCTAACTATTTTGAAGTAGAAGTAGGAGTGCAGTTGCCTTTTTTGGATGCAATCGCAATAACATTTATTAAAGATAAGCAATCAGCATTTTTACAATTTATACAAGGAAAGTTGGATTTTATTTCAGGAATTGATGCAAGTTACAAAGATGAAATTTTGACTAATAAAGGTCAGTTACAAGAAAAATATAAGGATAAAGTTATCTTACAATCTCAGCCATATTTGAATACTGAATACTTAGGGTTTTTAATGGAAACGCCTTTGCCTTTAAAAATTCGGCAAGCCATTAATTATGGTTTTGACAGAGTGAAAATGCTTAAATACCTCAGAAATAATATTGGTACACCAGCTAATCAGGGTTTTATTCCTATGGGCTTGCCTTCTTTTTCTGAAAAATTGAATGGGTATAGCTTTAATCCTGAAAAGGCAAGGCAATTAGTTTTAGCAGCAGAAATTGAAAATGGTTTTGATACTGAAAAAGAAATTATATTGTCAACCACTTCTTCTTATCTGGATTTGTGTGAGTATATTCAAAATCAATTGCAAGATATTGGTTTAACGGTAAGGGTGGAGGTAAGCCCTGCATCAACCCATAGGCAAATGGTAGCTACATCTAAGCTTAATTTTTTTAGAGGAAGTTGGATAGCCGACTATCCTGATGCAGAAAATTACCTTTCTCTTTTTTATAGCAAGAACTTTTGTCCAAACGGACCAAATTATACGCATTTTAAAAATAAGGAATTCGATCTTTTGTATGAAAAAGCTTTATCAGAAACCAATATTGAAACTAGACATGCTTATTATCAGCAAATGGACAAACTGATTATTGAAAGTGCAGTTGTTGTCCCTTTGTATTATGACAGGGTATTGCGTTTTACGAATATAAATATTACAGGATTTGAAAGTAATGCTATGAATTTATTGGATTTGAAAAGAGTGAGGAAGTAGGTTAGCGTTTATTTGAGTAATCATTGATTATCCCACTAAATTTTCTTTTTTGCTTCAAAATCATATTAGAGATTATTTAATGATGTCAATAATTTTTAATCTGTAATTTCGCGGCTTTATTTGAAAAATTCCTATGAAGCGTATTAACCAGTACAAAAAATTGTTCAAAATTGAACAAAAAATAGAGCTATCTGCATTAAAAAAAACATACAGAAATTTAGTTAAAGAATGGCATCCAGATAAGTTTCAGCAGGGAGATGATAAAGCTGTTGAAGCAGAGATAAAGAGTAGAGAGATTATTGATGGTTATCACTTTTTAATTAGTATTGCTCCAGAAACTAAGGAAAAATATTCAGAGGAATACATTCAAGTAAGTATGAAATCTGGTATCAATGATTTTCAGCATAAAGGTTTATTATTAGAAGTTACTTTTAATGATGGAACTACTTATGAATACTTTGGTGTAACAAGAACAGTATATCAAAAGTTGATTAATTCTGATAAACAAATGAGATTTTCAAAAAGAAACATTTTTAACTCTTACTTATACCGTAAATCCAAAAACGGATTAGAAGAATAGACTTATAACGAACACACAACAAATCTGTATAATGCAATAGTGTATCTTCTGAACACCACGCATCATACAGGGTCGTAGTGCTTCACAAATAAAAACATCACAGGTTTTAAAGTAATGCAATGAGTTTACTTGACTTAAAAAGAGTGAGGAAGTAATCTGTAAATATTAATACAATTACTATTTTTGCTAAAATTCAATTTACATTATGAACATATCATACAACTGGCTTAAAAACTACTTAGACCTTAATCTTCCTGCTGAAGAAATTTCACAATTATTAACTGATACAGGATTGGAAGTAGAAGGAGTAAAGGAAATTGAAAGCGTAAAGGGAGGACTTAAAGGAATTGTAATTGGTGAAGTAATCACAAAAATTCAGCACCCTAATGCGGATAGATTGAGCGTTACCACAGTCGATATTGGTACGGCTGAACTTTTACAAATTGTTTGTGGAGCACCCAACATAGCGGTAGGACAAAAAGTACCTGTGGCTACGGTTGGGACTTTACTTTATGATGGTGACGAAAGTTTCAAAATCAAGAAAGGAAAGATAAGAGGTGAAGCATCACTTGGAATGATTTGTGCAGAAGATGAGTTGGGTTTAGGAAAAGGGCATGATGGAATTATGGTATTGGATGCTACTGCAAAAGTGGGTACTAATGCTAGTGAATATTTTAAGTTAGAATCGGATATAGTATTTGAAATTGGCTTA
>CATEYX010000119.1 GCA_949511925.1 Cryomorphaceae bacterium
GAAATTAATCCAAATGCTTATCAGTCAGTACCCGACCCATATTATGGTGGAGATAATGGCTTTCAAGATGTATACAACATGCTTGACAAAGCATGTGATAAAATAATACAAGACATTGAATAAAGGAAAATTATATCTAATCCCAACAGTTTTAAGTGACGATTCACAAGAAGCCGTTTTACCTTCTATCATCACAAATCATATTAAGGAAATTAATATATTTATTGTTGAAAACATAAGGACTGCCAGAAGACATATCAAAAAAATTTATAGAGAAAAGGATATTGATAATACGACTTTCTATGCTTATGGAAAGCATGATTCACTTAGCTTAGAAGAGGATTTCCTACCTCATATTCTAAATGGAGAAAATGTCGGATTACTTTCGGAAGCAGGCTTGCCCTGTATTGCTGATCCTGGATCAAAAATTGTAGCATATGCCCATGATTTTCAGATTGAGGTAGTACCCTTAGTCGGCCCTTCATCTATCCTACTTGCACTAATGAGTTCAGGAATGAGTGGACAAAATTTTGCATTCACAGGCTACCTCCCAATTGACAAAATAGAGCGTAATAGAGCAATTCGTAACTTAGAAAGTTTGGCAAAAAAGACTGGACAAACCCAAATTTTTATGGAAACTCCTTATAGAAATAATCAATTATTGGATACTTTAAAATCACAATGCAATAACAAAACAAGATTATGTATTGCCGCAAATATTACTTCAAAAACTGAATTTATTCAGACCAAAACTATTGAAGAATGGAAACAAACAAAAGTAGATATACACAAACAACCGTCTATATTTCTACTCTCTTAAACAAGAATTTTTATTCCCACATATTTAGAGTAAGTAATTTTCTATATTTGCCTGATGGATAGAATTCAGGATATAATTAAAAAACTTCCAAAACCTTTAAGAAATAAATATCTTATTTTATTTTTATTATTCATTTTATGGGTCATTTTTATAGATGATTATAATTTAATTAATCAAAGTAAAATCAAGAATACAGTTGATGATTTAAAGAGTCAAAAAGAATTCTACATTGCCGAAATCAAATCAGACAGCACCGAATTACATAAGTTACAAAATGATCCTGCTGAGCAAGAAAAATTTGCTAGAGAAAAATTCTTAATGAAAAAAGAAAATGAAGATATATTCATAATAAGAGAAAAAGAAAATGAGTAAATTATTTTCAGCATTTAATGCTGCAACAAAAAAGGAATGGATTGAGAAAATCACAACTGACCTCAAAGGAGCTGATTATAATGAAAAATTAGTTTCAGACGCTCAAGGCATTGAGATTGCTCCTATTTATCATGCTAACGACAACACACCTATTTTCAATAGTTATTTTCCTGAAGATTGGGAAAGCTATCAGCTTATTGATGCCAAAGACCCCAAAGAAGGAAACATAAGAGCCTTAGAAGCCTTGCAAAATGATGTGAGTGGTTTATGTTTCACTAACCCAAACAACCTAGCAGTTTTACTAAAAGGCATTGAAATAGAACACATCCGAATTGATTTTAAAGATTATGATGCTGAATTTATAAATCAATGGGAGGAATATTCAAAAGGAAAAAATGTAAACGGTGCTTTTCACGGAACAGAAGACACTACTCTATTAAGCACCATTTTTGCGAAAGGAAAGACGGCTAAAGAAGAAATAGCTACTGCTTTTAAACAAGGAATTGATAAGAAAAAAAATATCCAATTTCACTTTGAAATAAATAGTAACTATTTTTTAGAGATTGCAAAACTTAAAGCATTTAGAATACTCTGGGAACAAAAAACAGGAACAACACCATTTATTTTTGCTTCTAGTTCTCTAAGTAATAAAGAACAAGAATATCCTTATAATAATATTCTTAGAAGTACTACAGAATGTATGTCAGCAATTTTTGGAGGAGCAAATGCAATAATGATTAATTCCTACAATCATAGCTTTGAAATGCCAACAGAGTTTTCAGAAAGAATTGCAAGAAATCAGCAGACAATACTTAGGCAAGAAAGTTATTTGGATAAAGTAAGCGACCCAACAAAAGGGGCATACTATATTGATTATTTAGTGAATGAATTATTAAAAGAATATAACTTAGAAAACACGAATAAACAAGAAATTAACAACAAGCCAACTTGGACAAGCCCTGAGCAAATTGAAATCAAAAGTCAATATACAAAACAAGATGTTAATGAAGTTGAACACTTGAATTTTGTTGCAGGAATAGCACCAAGTTTAAGAGGTCCTTATTCAACCATGTATGTTATGCGCCCTTGGACAATCAGGCAATATGCAGGATTTTCAACTGCAGAAGCATCCAACGAGTTTTACAGAAAGAACTTAGCTGCTGGACAAAAAGGACTTTCAGTAGCATTTGATTTAGCTACACATAGAGGATATGATTCCGATCATGAAAGAGTAGTTGGTGATGTAGGTATGGCAGGAGTTGCTATTGATTCTGTTGAGGATATGAAAATCCTATTCAATCAGATTCCATTGGATAAAATGTCTGTTTCAATGACTATGAATGGAGCAGTTTTACCCATTTTAGCTTTTTATATTGTAGCAGCTCAGGAACAGGGAGTGTCCTTAGAAGAACTTTCAGGAACTATACAGAATGATATTCTAAAAGAATTTATGGTGCGTAATACTTATATTTATCCACCACAACATTCTATGCGTATTATCTCTGATATTTTTGAATACACTTCAAGTAATATGCCAAAATATAATAGCATTTCTATTTCAGGGTATCACATGCAGGAGGCAGGCGCTACAGCTGATATTGAGTTAGCTTACACTCTAGCTGATGGATTAGAATATATAAGAACAGGAATTGCTTCAGGAATGGGAATTGATACGTTCGCACCACGATTATCTTTCTTTTGGGGAATAGGAATGAATCACTTTATGGAAATTGCCAAGTTAAGAGCAGCAAGAATGCTTTGGGCAAGAATGGTAAAAGAATTCAATCCGAAAAATCCGAAATCATTAGCCTTACGTACACATTGCCAAACCAGTGGATGGAGTTTAACGGAGCAGGATCCGTTTAATAATATTACCCGAACATGTATTGAAGCAATGTCAGCAGTAATGGGTGGAACACAAAGCTTACACACCAATGCATTAGATGAAGCTATTGCATTACCAACTGATTTTTCAGCAAAAATTGCTAGAGACACCCAAATATATTTACAGAAGGAAACGGGAATTTGCAATACAGTTGACCCTTGGGGAGGCTCTTACTACGTTGAGAAATTAACACAGAAAATAGCTGATAAATCTTGGAAACACATTCAAGAGATAGAAGAACTTGGTGGTATGACAAAAGCTATTGAAACAGGAATTCCAAAGATGAGAATTGAACAAGCTGCTGCAAGGAAACAAGCAAGAATTGATAGTGGAAAGGATATTATTGTTGGTGTAAATACAAATCGCTTATCAAAAGAAGATAAAGA
>CATEYX010000120.1 GCA_949511925.1 Cryomorphaceae bacterium
GATTGATTTTCAGTCTTCCTTTACTGTGTAAACGGGTGTAGCTCAATTGGTAGAGTAGTAGTCTCCAAAACTATTGGCTGGGAGTTCGAGTCTCTCCACCCGTGCGATAAAAGAATTAAGAAAATGGCAAATAAAGGAACATATATTAAGGGTTCGTATGACGAATTAATGAATAAAGTGAGTTGGCCAAGTTGGTCAGAGTTACAAAGTAGTTCAATTGTTGTTGCGATTGCAACTGTAATAATTGCTTTGATTATTTATATAATGGATTCAGCATTTAGTAATGTGATGAATCTATTTTATGGTTTATTTTCATAATATTATAGCATGGAGGAAGAAGTAATAAATATGAAATGGTACGTCCTAAGAGTGATGGGAGGTAAAGAGAATAAAACAGTAACTTTTATTGAGAAAGAAATTGATCGATTAAAGCTGCAAGATTTTGTTGCACAGATATTAGTGCCTACAGAAAAGGTTTATCAAATTAAAAATGGAAAAAAGGTAAGTAAAGATAAAAACTTTTTTCCAGGATATGTTTTAGTTGAAGCTAATTTGGTAGGTGAAGTCCCTCACATTTTAAAGAATGTTACTAATGTCTTAGGATTTTTGGGAGCCACTAAGGGTGGTGTTCCTGTTCCTATGAGGCAAAGTGAAATTAATAGAATATTAGGTAAGGTTGATGAAATGGCTCTTACTGATGAAAGTGTTAGTATTCCTTTTGTTGTTGGTGAAACTGTTAAGGTTATTGATGGGCCATTTAATAGTTTTAATGCTGAGATTGAAGGTATTGATGAACAAAAGAAGAAGTTAAAATTAATGGTAAAAATCTTTGGGAGAAAAACTCCTTTAGAATTAAATTTTATGCAAGTAGAAAAAATATAAAAGAATGGCAAAAGAAATTTCAGCACTTATTAAATTACAGATTAGAGGGGGAGCTGCAAATCCTGCACCACCAGTTGGTCCTGCATTGGGAGCAAAAGGGGTGAATATCATGGAATTCTGTAAGCAATTTAATGCAAGAACTCAAGATAAAGCAGGAGGTATCGTACCTGTTGTAATTACTGTGTTTGCAGATAAATCATTTGAATTCATCATTAAAACTGCACCTGCTGCTGCACAAATTTTAGCTGCTGCTAAAAAGAAAAGTGGATCAGGTGAACCTAATAGAGTAAAGGTTGCCACAATTACTTGGAATCAAGTAAGAGAAATTGCAGAGGATAAAATGGCTGATTTAAATGCTTTTAAAGTAGAATCAGCAATGAAGATGGTTGCTGGTACTGCAAGAAGTATGGGAGTAAATATTAAGGGAGATTTTCCTTCATAAATATAAAATATAAAATAGTTTAACTAATGGGAACTAGTAAAAACAGAAAAAATGCTTTAGAAAATGTTGATTTGAAAAAATCATATACTATTGAAGAAGCTTCAGCAATTATTAAAGATAATGCAAAATCTAAATTTGATGAGTCTGTAGAATTAGCTGTAAGATTAGGTGTTGATCCTAGACAAGCTAACCAAATGGTAAGAGGTGTAGCTTCTTTACCACATGGTACAGGTAAAAAATTGAAAGTATTAGCTTTAGTTTCAGCTGACAAGGAAGCAGAGGCTAAGGAAGCTGGTGCTGACTATGTTGGTTTAGATGAGTATATTGAAAAAATTAAAGGTGGTTGGACAGATATTGATGTTATCGTTACAATGCCTTCAATTATGGGTAAAATTGGTGCTTTAGGTAGAGTACTAGGGCCAAGAGGTTTAATGCCTAATCCTAAATCAGGAACTGTAACTATGGATGTTGCAAAAGCTGTTTCTGACGTTAAAAAAGGTAAGATTGATTTTAAGGTTGAAAAGAATGGTATAATTCACGCTTCTGTTGCTAAGGTTTCTTTTGATGCTCAAAAGATTGCTGAAAATGCAAACGAATTAATGCAGACAATCATTAAATTGAAACCTTCTGCTGCAAAAGGTATTTATGTGAAAAGTGTTTTCATGTCAAGTACTATGGGATTAGGTGTTGAAATTGATACTAACTCATTAGTTTAATAAATTAGAAAAGCGTAAGATGAATAAACAAGAAAAAAATCAAATGATTGAGGTCCTTGACGGGATGCTTAATGATAATACTAATTTTTATTTAGCAGATATCTCTGGCTTAACTGCTGAAGAAAGTAGTGCTTTAAGAAGATTATGTTTCAAAAGAGATGTTTCTTTACAAGTTGTAAAAAATACTCTTTTAAAGAAGGCTTTAGAAAAGAATGAAACTGATTTTAGTGAGTTGTATGATGTATTAGTAGGTAACACATCTATACTTCAGTCTGAAGCAGGTAACGGACCAGCTAAAGTAATTCAAGAATTTAGAAAAAAGAATGCTAAGCCAATTTTAAAAGCTGCTCACATTGAAGAGTCACTTTATATTGGAGATGAGAATTTAACAGCTCTTGCAGATCTTAAATCTAAGGACGAATTAATTGGTGATATCATCACCTTGTTACAATCTCCAGCTAAGAATGTTATCTCTGCATTGCAGTCGAGTGGTAACAAACTTTCAGGGATTTTAAAAACCTTAGAAGATAAGGCTTCATAAATAAGAAATGCTTCCAACATTTAAAATAATAAAAACAAATAAAATAAAATAAAATGGCAGATTTAAAAAAATTCGCAGAAGAACTAGTTAACCTTACAGTAAAAGATGTTAACGAATTAGCAACTATCCTTAAGGATGAATATGGTATTGAGCCTGCAGCGGCAGTAGCAGTAGCAGGTCCAGCAGCAGCAGCAGGTGGTGAAGCAGCAGAAGAGCAAACTGAATTTGATGTTATATTGAAAGAAGTAGGTGCTACTAAATTAAAAGTTGTTAAAACTGTAAAAGAATTAACAGGTTTAGGATTGAAAGAAGCTAAAGATATTGTTGATAGTGCTCCAAAAGCAGTAAAAGAAGGAGTGTCTAAAGATGAAGCTGAAGGAATTCAGAAAGCATTAGAAGAAGCTGGAGCTGTAGTTGAGCTTAAGTAATTTCTTTAAACATTTAAAAGGTTTAAATCTTATGGAAACATAAGATTTAAACCCTTTCGTTTTTTTGTAGAACCCCCTTTTTTAACTAAAACTCACCGTCTTGGCCAAACAAAATAACAACCAAAGAATAAATTTCGCATCCATAAAAAATACGGTTAATTTCCCGGATTTTTTAGATGTTCAGCTTAAAAGCTTTCAATCTTTTTTCCAAATAGGTACAACCTTAGATGAAAGAAGAAATGAAGGACTTTACAAAGCTTTTGAAGAACTTTTCCCAATTACAGATTCAAGAAACAATTTCGTTCTTGAATTTATTGATTATACAATTGACCCTCCAAGATATTCTATTAAAGAATGTATTAATAGAGGGTTAACTTTTAAAGTACCTTTAAAGGTTAAATTAAAGCTGTATTGTACTGATCCAGATCATGAAGATTTTGAAACTATCGTTCAGGATGTTTATTTCGGTAATATTCCTTTTATGACTCCTAAAGGAAGCTTTGTAGTTAATGGAGCAGAAAGAATTATCGTTTCACAATTACATAGATCACCAGGTGTGTTCTTTGGACAAAGTTTCCATTCTAATGGAACAAAATTATACTCAGCAAGAGTAATTCCTTTTAAAGGTTCTTGGATTGAGTTTACCACAGACATAAACAATGTAATGTATGCTTACATTGATAGAAAGAAAAAATTACCAGTTACTACTTTATTAAGAGCTATCGGTTACGAAAGTGATAGAGATATTCTTGAAATTTTTAACCTTGCTGATGAAGTTAAGGTTTCTAAAAGTGGATTGAAAAGAGTTGTTGGAAGAAAATTAGCTGCCAGAGTATTAAAATCTTGGGTAGATGATTTTGTAGATGAAGATACTGGTGAACTAGTACCAATTGAAAGAAATGAAGTAATTCTTGAGAGAGATACTATCATTGAAAAATCACATATTGATGAGATTGTTAATTCTGGTGTAGAAACTATTCTATTGCATAAAAATGATGGAAGTGCTTCAGACCATGCTTTAGTTTACAATACATTACAAAAGGATCCTACTAATTCTGAAGTTGAAGCAGTTCGTCATATATATAGACAATTAAGAAGTGCTGAAGCTCCTGATGATGAAACGGCAAGAGGGATTATTGATAAATTATTCTTCTCTGATCAAAGATATAGTTTAGGACATGTTGGTAGATTTAGAATTAACAGAAGGTTAAAACTGGATATTCCTGAAGATAAAATGGTATTAACTAATGAAGATATTGTATCTATCATTAGTAATCTTATTTCACTAGTTAACTCTAAAGTTGATGTTGATGATATTGATCACTTGAGTAACAGAAGAATTAGAACGGTTGGTGAACAACTTTCAAACCAATTTAATGTTGGGTTGAGTAGAATGGCACGAACTATTCGTGAAAGAATGAATGTAAGAGATAATGAGGTGTTTACACCTATTGATCTGATTAATGCTAAGACATTATCTGCAGTAATTAATTCATTCTTTGGAACTTCACAATTATCTCAATTTATGGATCAAACAAATCCATTAGCAGAGGTAACACATAAAAGAAGAATTTCAGCTCTTGGGCCTGGAGGTTTAACAAGAGAAAGAGCCGGGTTTGAGGTGAGAGATGTTCATTATACTCATTACGGAAGACTTTGTCCTATTGAAACTCCTGAGGGACCAAATATTGGACTTATTTCATCTTTAGCTGTTTTTGCTAAGATAAATTCTTTAGGATTTATTGAAACTCCTTATAGGGAAGTTAATGAAGGAAAGATTGATATCTCTAAAGCACCAGTATATAAAAGTGCTGAACAAGAGGAAGAACAAATTATTGCACAAGCAAATGCTCCTCTTACTGAAGATGGTTCTTTTCAAAATGATAGAATCCAATCAAGAAGAGAGGCAGATTATTTAATTGCTGAACCGAGTAGTGTTACTTTGATGGATGTAGCTCCTAATCAAATTGCATCTATTGCAGCATCTTTAATTCCTTTCTTGGAACATGATGATGCGAATAGAGCATTGATGGGATCGAATATGATGCGTCAAGCAGTACCTTTATTAAGAACTGATGCACCTATTGTTGGTACAGGACTTGAGCCACATGTTGCTCGTGATTCTCGTACAATGATTAATGCTGAAGGTGAAGGTAAAGTAACTTATGTTGATGCAAATACAATTAAAGTAAAATACACGAAAACTGAGGAAGAAGAATTAGTAAGCTTTGATGAGAATGAAAAAACGTATAGCTTAACTAAGTTCCAGAAAACCAATCAGAGAACATGTATTAATATTCAGCCAATTGTTAGGGTTGGAGATAAAGTAACCAAAGGTCAAGTATTGTGTGATGGTTATGCAACTGAAAATGGTGAATTAGCAATTGGACGTAACTTAAAAGTTGCCTTTATGCCTTGGAAAGGATATAACTTTGAGGATGCAATTATCTTGTCAGAAAGAGTTGTAAGAGAAGATTTATTTACATCATTACATATTGCTGAACATGTTGTTAATGTAAGAGAAACAAAAAGGGGTGCTGAGGAGTTAACAGCTGATATTCCTAATATCTCAGAAACTGCAACTAAGGATTTAGATGAATTTGGAATGGTAAGAATTGGTGCTCATGTTAAAACGGGTGATATTCTTATTGGTAAAATAACTCCTAAAGGAGAATCTGATCCAACACCTGAAGAGAAATTATTAAGAGCTATATTTGGTGAAAAAGCAGGAGATGTAAAAGATGCTTCATTAAAAACTAAACCTTCTAATCAAGGGGTAGTTATTGGTAAATCATTATTCTCTAAAACAGTAAAAGACAGAAGAGCTAAATCGGCTGATAAAGATGAGTTAGAGCGTTTAGACACTGTTTTTGAAAAAGATGCTTTTGGACTTAAAAATATTTTGGCAACTAAGCTTTACCAAATTGTTGGTGGTAAGGCATCTAAAGGTATTAAGAATATTTTAGGAGAAGAAGTAATTCCTAAGAGTGAGAAGTTTACTAAGAAAATGTTATTGGGTATTGACTTTACATTAGTTGATCCATATAAGTGGACAGGTAGTCAAGAAAATAATATTTTAGTAAATAGAACAATTCAGAATTACTTGAAAAAGTATAATGATGTCTATGGTGAGCATAGAAGAAAGCGTTTTGCGATTACTATTGGTGATGAATTGCCAAATGGAGTACTGCAATTAGCAAAAGTTCAGATTACTCAAAAGAGAAAAATTAAAGTTGGTGATAAATTAGCAGGACGTCATGGTAATAAGGGTATTGTATCTCGTATTGTAAAAGATGAGGATATGCCTTTCTTAGAAGATGGAACTCCTGTTGATATTATCTTGAATCCACTTGGGGTACCATCAAGGATGAATCTTGGTCAGATATATGAAACTATCTTAGGTTGGGCAGGAGATGAATTAGGTAAGAAATACTTTACTCCTGTATTTGATGGAGCAAGTATGGATCAAATTAATGCTGAAACTGATGAAGCTAAGTTACCAAGATTAGGGCAAACTTATCTTTATGACGGTGGTACTGGTGAGCGTTTTGAACAAACGGCAACAGTAGGTATAATTTACATGCTTAAACTTGGTCATTTAATTGATGATAAAATGCATGCTCGTTCTATTGGGCCATACTCATTAATTACTCAACAACCACTTGGAGGTAAGGCTCAGAATGGGGGACAAAGACTTGGAGAGATGGAGGTTTGGGCTTTAGAGGGTTATGGTGCTGCCAATATCTTACAAGAGATGCTTACTTTAAAATCGGATGATGTAGTCGGAAGAGCTAAAGCATTTGAGGCCATAGTAAAAGGTCACGAATTACCAATACCAGGAATTCCAGAATCGTTTAATGTATTATTACATGAATTGAATGGTTTAGGACTTAAAGTTTCACTTGAATAAAATACAAATGAGAAATACAAAAAATAACAGACAGGCTCAGGATATTAATGCGATAAAGATTTCTTTATCATCTCCTGAAGATATTTTAGGCAAATCATCTGGTGAGGTTACAAAACCGGAAACGATTAACTATAGAACATATAAGCCAGAAAGTGGTGGATTATTTTGTGAAAGAGTTTTTGGTCCTACCAAAGATTTTGAATGCCATTGTGGTAAATATAAAAGAATTCGTTACAGAGGAATTGTATGTGATAGATGTGGGGTAGAAGTAACTGAAAAGAAAGTAAGAAGAGAGCGTATAGGTCACATTAGTTTAGTTGTTCCTGTTGCTCATATCTGGTATTTCCGTACTTTACCTAACAAAATTGGATATTTATTAGGATTACCATCTAAGAAATTAGACATGATTATTTACTATGAGCGTTTTGTAGTAATTAATGCTGGTGAAGGAACTATGAATTCTGAAGGTGCAGCTGTACAATATTTAGACTTCCTTACTGAGGAAGAGTACTTAGATATTTTAGATGCTCAACCATTAGAAAATCAGTATTTAAGTGATGAAGATCCTAAGAAATTTGTTGCAAAAATGGGTGCTGATGCAATTCATAACTTATTGGCAAATTTAAATTTAGATGATTTATCATATAAATTAAGAGATCAAGCTGCTAATGAAACTTCACAGCAAAGAAAAACTGAGGCATTAAAACGTTTGCAAATTGTTGAATCTATGCGTGAAGGACAATTGCATACTGAAAACAGACCTGAATGGATGACGATTAAAGTTATTCCAGTTATTCCACCAGAATTAAGACCATTAGTTCCTTTGGATGGAGGCCGTTTTGCTACTTCTGATTTAAATGATTTATATAGAAGAGTAATTATCAGAAACAATAGATTAAAAAGATTAATGGAGATTAATGCTCCTGAGATCATTTTAAGAAATGAAAAAAGAATGTTACAGGAATCTGTTGATGCTCTTTTTGATAATTCAAGAAAATCATCAGCTGTAAAGGCAGATGGTAAAAGACCTTTAAAGTCTCTTTCTGATTCCTTAAAAGGAAAGCAAGGAAGATTCCGTCAGAACTTACTAGGTAAAAGGGTAGATTATTCTGCTCGTTCGGTAATTGTTGTAGGACCAGAATTAAGTTTACACGAATGTGGAATACCTAAGGATATGGCTTCTGAACTTTATAAGCCGTTTATCATTAGAAAGCTTATTGAAAGAGGAATCGTAAAAACAGTTAAGTCTGCTAAGAAGATTATTGATAGTAAAGAACCTGTAGTTTGGGATATTTTGGAAAATGTAATGAAAGGACATCCAGTTTTATTAAACAGGGCTCCTACACTACACAGACTAGGTATACAGGCTTTCCAACCTAAAATGATTGAAGGGAAAGCAATTCAATTACATCCATTAGCTTGTGCGGCCTTTAATGCCGATTTTGATGGGGATCAAATGGCTGTACATTTACCATTAGGTGCTGCTGCAATTTTGGAAGCGCAAGTTTTAATGCTAGCGTCACACAATATCTTGAATCCTGCAAATGGAGCTCCTATTACTGTACCTTCACAGGATATGGTACTTGGTTTGTATTATATGACTAAGGAGAAGTTCTCTACTGAAGAAGAAAAAGTGAAAGGTGAAGGAATGATTTTCTATTCTTTGGATGAAGTGAAGATTGCTTATAATGAAAAGCAAGCTGATTTGCACGCAATGATTAAGATCAGAGTTACTGATACTAAAGGAAAAACTTCTTTAGTAGATACAACTATTGGTAGGGTTTTATTTAACGAATTTGTACCTGAACAGGTTGAATATGTTAATGAACTGTTAACTAAGAAAGCATTAAGAAATATTATTGGTGATATATTAGAAACTTGCGGTGTAGCTGGGACTGTTCATTTCTTAGATGCAATTAAAACTATTGGTTTTGATATGGCATTTAGAGGTGGATTATCCTTTAATCTTGGTGATGTACTTGTACCTGAAGAAAAAGAAGGATTAATTGCTGATGCTAATAAGAAGGTAGCTGAAATTAAGAATAATTACGCAATGGGTTTCATTACTAATAATGAAAGATATAACCAAGTAATTGATGTTTGGACAACTACTAATGCTCGATTGACTGATACAGTTATGAGAAATATTAGTTCGGACAAAC